>NZ_LWGE01001909.1:0-297 GCF_001635315.1 Oleiphilus sp. HI0123 | reverse complement strand
GCTTGAAGATGAATACTATACGGAGGTTGTCTGATACGTAACAGATTTAGAATTTAACTAAATTAGCCATAACAGATGTAGTATGAATGAACTGTTAAGTATAATATTTGAACAACTGTTATGGTTCTGGGAGCACAACAATGAAACAGCCTATTTATAAATTGTTAGCAAATGACCTTGCTGAGCAGATTCGGCAAAGTACTTTTGCTAGGGGGGATAAGCTTCCTTCTGTTCGGGAATTAGCGAAACAGCGCTCGGTCAGTGTGTCGACTGTTTTAATGAGCTACGGTTTACTAG
>NZ_LWGE01001908.1:0-962 GCF_001635315.1 Oleiphilus sp. HI0123 | reverse complement strand
AGAGTGTTGATCCCTGATATGCCGGTAAATTCGAAAGGTTTGATGGCATTAATAAAGGCGTTAAGATCCCTAGGGTTAGGAATGAGTACATTGAGATTGCCTTTGCTCGCAAACATAATCATATTCACTGTAAAGGCATAGATATGGTAGAGGGGTAATGGGCACACAAATATCTCTTGCCCTTCTCTACACCCTGTAGCAAGTCTATCCAAACATTGTTTAGCATTACTTATGACATTTCGGTGGCTTAAACAAGCACCTTTAGAAACGCCAGTTGTGCCTCCAGTGTACTGGAGCATACATAAATCATCTGGGCCAATATCTTTACGGGCTTGCAATTTAGCCTGATCAAAATCATTGAGGATTTGGCTAAAAGAGTGGCAACCCTCTGGAGCAGGCGTCGGGGAGTCGCTTAGTAAATCCGCAGCACCTGTTGAAATCACTAGCTCCAGCGCCGTATCACCCTTGATTTTTTCTAAGTTGGGCAACAGGTCTTCTAGAATAATTATCGCCTTGGCACCTGAATCTGAGAATTGATGCTGCATTTCTCTAGGCGTGTAAAGAGGGTTTGTGTTTACCACGACTAAACCAGCACGCAACGCGGCGTAAGCAGCAATTGGGTACTGGCTTAGATTTGGCAGCTGTATCACTATCCGGTCACCCTGATTTAGGTTCTCTTGCTGCTGTAAGAAACAGGCCAAAGCCTTAGATTTAGCATCGATTTCAGCAAAGGATAATGTTTGCCCGAGACATGAATAAGCTGGTTTTTCTGCGTATTTTTGAAGAAAGCCCTCTAAAAAGTCGGCTAGGTTGTTGCGTGAGAGTGTTGTGTTTATCTGTGTCATCGGTAACCCCAAAGGTGTTTATTATTATGAATCTAGATTAGGTGGGCCTAGCAGCTCTTTATCTGCCTTACCTAGAAATAGTTTCATCGATAATTTCTGAATAATGGTTCCGTAGGG
>NZ_LWGE01001907.1:0-1657 GCF_001635315.1 Oleiphilus sp. HI0123 | reverse complement strand
GCTGATTGAAGCCGCCAAGGAGCGCCTGGCATCCCTGCAGGTGCCAAAATCAGAAATCAACCGCCTGAGGAAATCCGGCAAGGTGAGCCAGACCATCACCGTTACAGCGCCGCAATCGGGTGTGCTGGATAACCTCATGGCGCGCGAAGGCATGTTTGTAAAACCCGGCATGGAAATCATGGCCATCGGTCAGCTGGAACATATTTGGGTGATTGGTGAAGTCTTTGAGCGACAGGCTTCCCTGGTGCAGGTCGGCGATCAGGTCCAGATGCAGTTGGGTTATTCGCCAGGGCGAGAGTGGCAGGGCCAGGTTGATTATGTCTACCCGAGCCTTAACACCAAGACTCGCACCGCACAGATACGAGTACATTTTCACAATCCCGATGGTTATCTGAAGCCGGGCATGTTTGCGCAGATGCGCATTGAGACGGCACCGATGGACGATACTCTGTTGATTCCCCGTCAGGCGCTGATCCGTACCGGCAGTCAATCCCGTGTTGTGCTGGCCAAGGGCGAAGGCCGTTTTAAATCCGTTGCTGTACAGGTTGGGAATATCAACGATGAGCAGGCGGAAATCATATTGGGACTTGATGAGGGCGACCGCATTGTGACGTCAGCACAATTCCTGATTGATTCCGAGTCCAGCAAAACCTCGGACTTTCGGCGCATGAATCATGGTTCGGATGATAAGGCTGAGACTATGGCTCCCACATCGGTCTGGGTCGGCGCACGTCTTAAAAGCCTGATGCCCGAACACCGGATGTTGACGCTGGCGCATGATGCCATTGATGACTGGCAATGGCCGGCCATGACCATGAATTTTACCGCCGCAAAAAATGTAGACCTTCAAGGTTTACAGTCTGATATGACTCTTCACGTAGAAATTACAAGAGAGGGCGACAACAACTATGTGATCAGCCAGATCCATCGACCCGACACCGTTACGGATGACATGCCGATGGCCGATGGTGAGTCTTCTATTAGTCATGACGTTTTGGAAATGGATCACAACCAACATCAATCCATGACTCATGATGCAGCAGTACTTGAGCTTTGATTTATAACGATTTTTTTAGCCCCGAAGAGAAAAGCTACACCATAAGTTACACTTTACTATTAGATTGGATTAAACCTTATTGGATCATGTCTTTACACCAACCAATTATCTCGACAACCAAACCAATTATGGCTGCAACCAAATGAGGACTAAAAGTATCTATCACGGTGCTTGTACCCATATCAAATTTTTATCTCATGCGTTATGAGACTTTCAACCCGAAACCGGATCCAAGGCAACACCGTAAAAAGTCCCACACATGAATTTCACCTGAGATCAACACCCAGATATTGATGTTGCGAGGCCAATATTTGTTCTTTTAGGAAACTATTACTCAGAAGACGAAGAAAGGGCCTTATCAGCCCCCCTTTTATGTAATTAATTCTTCTAGATAGCCCCCACAGCTTGAATTCGCTAGACAGAGCTCATGCATTAAAAGAATGTCCTCTACGCCCCCATGACCGCCTCAGCATCAAATCTACTATCACCCGCCCCCGAAAGAACCAATAAAATTTAGTGAAATAGAAGGTCCAATTCTTGCTCAACAGCTCATTAAAGTAGCCATACAACAATAATAGCTCGGAAATGTTTATGAAACGC
>NZ_LWGE01001906.1:0-813 GCF_001635315.1 Oleiphilus sp. HI0123 | reverse complement strand
GCATGTTTTCAGAAACGCTATGGATCACGGTATTGAGGGGATTGATGAGCGCCTTGAAAAAGGAAAATCTGAAAGTGGTACTATTAGTCTGGACGTTAGCTATATAGACGATTTGGCAAACCTTGCGGTTCGCGATGACGGGCGCGGTATTGCAATTAGCCGTATCTATAAAATGGCGATCGAGAAGGGTATTTATGCAGAATCCGATCCGAAGCCTTCAGCGAGTGAAATCGCTAATTTGATCTTCTCCTCGGGCTTCTCTACTGCGGATGAGGTTACGGACGTTTCAGGGCGTGGTGTTGGTATGGATGCTGTTAAGGGCTTCCTGGAGCGCGAAGGTGGAAGTATTGAGGTTATTCTGGATGATGGTGATGAGAATGCAGACTTCAGATCATTTACTACAAATATACGTATCCCGGCAAGTTTCTACCAGAAAGCTATTAGCTTTAACTAGTTTTAATAGTTGAGATTAAAGGCAGGCCTCTTACGAAAGTAAGGGGCTTTTTTGTTTGTGTTTGCGATATTTATAGTTGGCAAATCGATGTGGCTTATTTGGGGGTGAAAAAAACGGTCTGGTTGTATCCTGCAGGTCTTAGGCCTGGTCTATAGATTGGAGTGGATCTACAAAGAATTAATTCAAAGCGCAGCTTTGATAAAGTTAGGAAAGTGGGAATAAGAAGTTGGCTCCCCGAGCTGGGCTCGAACCAGCGACAAACGGATTAACAGTCCGCTACTCTACCAACTGAGTTATCGGGGAACAGAAGACTAACGAAGACTTCGTTAATCAAGGCCGCGTATACTAAAGAGCAAAGC
>NZ_LWGE01001905.1:0-416 GCF_001635315.1 Oleiphilus sp. HI0123 | reverse complement strand
AATAGAAGACTTTGGCACTCGTTTTAGATTTGGCCCAATTGTCATAGTTTCACTTACATGTGTAATTTGGTAAAGCTGTTACGATCTTAAACACCTTGCTTTATAAACTTATTCATGGAGAATGCCACGGGAATCCAGTAACATTTCAGAATTTCAAACTATATCGACTTACCACGTTTTTGTTAGATACGGAGTAATCTAGCTCAATGAAGCCATTTTTCTTGTTTGTCATCCTATTCTTTCTATCGAACCAAACAATTGCTAATGTATGTGAAAACACAATTAAAGGAGTGAGTATTTGCGAGGTATCAAAAGGGGTAGCCCTTGCTATAGCAAAGAATGCTCCGCAGCGTGTGAGCCAAAATATTGTTCTAAATGGTGCGTGTTAATTTGCATGTAAAACTGACCCGGCTTTT
>NZ_LWGE01001904.1:0-543 GCF_001635315.1 Oleiphilus sp. HI0123 | reverse complement strand
GCCCAGTAAACTTGCGCTCTTCAACATTGATCTTAATACGGTCACCAGTAGAAATGTGCTCTGGCACTTGTACCGTTAAACCCGTCGTTAAGATTGCAGGTTTGGTACGCGCGGTAGCCGAGCCACCTTTTAAAGCTGGGTCAGTTTCTACAATTTCCAGCTCAACAGTACTAGGTAACTCCAGTGCAACCGGAGCCTCGTTTACCATCACAACCAGCAAGCCTTGCGCATCTTCGGCCATAAACAATAACTCATCAGCGATGCTTTCTTTATCCAGACTATATGAAGAGTAGTCTTCGCTATCCATAAAAACGTATTCATCACCATCAGCATATGAAAAAGTTACCGGGCGGCGGTCCAAATCTGCAAGTGACAGCATATCGGAGTCTTTGAAAGTTTCATCAATCTTATGGTTTGTCGCCACATTGTACATACGCATACGATACAAACTTCCGCCTGCACGGCCTTGTGGAACAGAGCGCTCGATATCGCGAACAATATAAGCTTCACCATTCATTTCAACGGCAGCGTTCTTCTTAATTT
>NZ_LWGE01001903.1:0-835 GCF_001635315.1 Oleiphilus sp. HI0123 | reverse complement strand
ATGGCAAGCGATGCGAAGCGTAAAGCGGAACAAGGGGGTGAAGTGGTTCAAGGTGCCGTGGGTGCGATGCGTGAGATCATGGAATCTAGCAACAAAATCAACGACATTATTGGCGTGATCGATGAAATTGCCTTCCAAACCAATCTACTCGCTTTGAATGCTGCGGTTGAAGCAGCAAGAGCCGGTGAGCAAGGGCGTGGTTTTGCCGTCGTAGCGGGAGAGGTTCGAACCTTGTCGCAACGTTCTGCTGCCGCGGCGAAGGAAATCAAAGACTTGATTCGTGACAGTGTAAACAAGGTAGAATCTGGCTCAGCCATGGTTAACCAGTCTGGGCAAATGCTCAATGACATCGTCCAGTCAGTTGATCGCGTTGCCAAGATGATCAATGACGTCAACACTGCAGCAATCGAACAAAATAGCGGTATCAGTCAAATCAATCAGGCCGTTGCGCAAATGGACGAAATGACTCAGCAGAACGCGGCTTTGGTTGAGCAAACCTCTGCTGCAAGCCGTTCAATGTCTGAAGAAGCGAGCAACATGAATCGCCTGATTGCCTTCTTCCGCTTAGATGCTTCGCAGAGCTCGCATAGTTCTTCTCCCTCCTTCGCTTCAGCTCCGTCAACACCTGCAGCAAGTTACAGTGCACCAGAGCCCACAGAAGAACCTGTCATCACCTACCAGGCAAGCAGTGCTGCGCAAGAGGATAACGGTGCAGCTTCGTTTTCAGAAGACGATGAGTGGGAAGACTTCTAAAAACACTTGATATCGCTCATACTCAAAAAAGACCGGTATATTTCCGGTCTTTTTTTTCGACTTTAGTAAACTGGATTTACAA
>NZ_LWGE01001902.1:0-421 GCF_001635315.1 Oleiphilus sp. HI0123 | reverse complement strand
ATCATTGCTAGTGCACTTTTACTTGTGCTTTATGTCAGCACTCACCTTCAAATAAACCTACACAAGCAAGCATTTGATACCGAGTTAGAGAAGCGTATCGTTCTGCTAAAACATAACCTCAACCAACAAGCACTCGTCCAAGCCCAAGCGTTGAGTAGCTCGATCGCAGAAAACCTGGCATCGTTCAATCTTTTTTCTCTAACCCAAATTATTAACGATTCTGTCAACAACACACCAGAGCTGCAGCAAGCTATTTTAGTATCCAAAAACGGCAAAGTATTTATCCACACATCAGATCCGTTGCAGCAACAGCTTCCCTATCAGCCGACAAATCATGGCAGCCTTAGTCAGGTGAGCATAAAAACCCCTGATAGTATTTCAGTCCTCGGGATTAATAACCCTGAAGACAGCGCTCTTCCGA
>NZ_LWGE01001901.1:0-485 GCF_001635315.1 Oleiphilus sp. HI0123 | reverse complement strand
TACTGTAATACGCTTTAATCCAAGGTATGCTGCTCTACTAAAATACCTTCAAAAACCAAAGATTTATAACCTACCACACCCACTACTTTACCGTTTTTACCATCAATAACTGGCGCACTCGCCAAGCCAAACTGATCAAATAAACGAGCACAATAGCGCACATCCATTTCAGGTGGGACACTGACAACGGGCTTAGACATAATTTCATAGACATTAACGCGATCAGGTGACTTATCTTTTGCCAATACCTTTTTAGCGATATCTGACAGCATCACAACGCCGTACTCGTCATCCTCATTACGTTTTTTGATAATCACGTAGCTAGCATTATGCTCTTTCATTTGAATCAAGGCGTCTTTAACGGTCATCATGCCGTCCATTTCAACGTAGTTACTCCGCATGACATCCTTAATTTTAACAACCGTTTTATTGGTATGACTCATAACTCTTCCTCGACTTTAGCTGCAATAGATTGTATTTGGTGC
>NZ_LWGE01001900.1:0-841 GCF_001635315.1 Oleiphilus sp. HI0123 | reverse complement strand
GTTGGTCATAATGACCACGAAGTACCGGATCCGAAGCAGGTGGACATAAGTTCTTATCAGATACAGCGCCAAGATAATTAACAATCGCAGCACTTTCAGTTAATACCAAGGGGCCACCAGAAACAGAACCGTCAGCAAGCGTCGGCACCTTACCTTGAACATTCATGGAACGATAATCTTCACTGTTCGTGCCTTTCTCGCCCGCGCTGCCAAATTCTACCGAGATATATTCGTAATCAAGACCAGCCTCTTCAGCCGCCCAAACACAACGAAAAGAACGTGATGTACCCTTGCCATATAACTTCATCAGTTAACCCTCTATTTTAGTTTCAATGGGGTCAGACTCGATTGATTTTCAATCGAGTCTGACCCCATTGAAACTCTTTGCTCGAAACTTTGCAGGAGACTCGCCCGTCCATCGTTTAAAGGCCCGGCTAAAAGCACTCAATTCAGAAAACCCTAACAAAAATGCAACTTCACTAATAGAAACCTTGTTTTCCTTCAAATAACGCTCAGCTTCTCGCTGCCGAACTTCCTCAACCAAAGACTGAAAGGATACCTGCTCTTTTTTCAGTTTTCGATAAAGCGTATGACGGCTCATATTGAGAGCCTTTGCAGCACGCTCAACGTCCAGTTCTGCATCTTCGGCCAAGTGACGCCGAATAAAACGCCTGACTTTATCTTTGATATCAGAGCTTGAAGCAACCTTGCGAAGCAGCTTTTCAGCATAAGAGGTTAAAACACTAAGCAAATAAGGGTTGCCATGCTTCACTTTCAAATCAAGCGCCGATTTCTTAAACACAATACCAGTCTGCTCTTGAGAGAACTTAAGCTCGCCCTT
>NZ_LWGE01001899.1:0-9083 GCF_001635315.1 Oleiphilus sp. HI0123 | reverse complement strand
GACCTGTCCGGCGTCGCAGATGAGGACAGCACCNATATTTTTAACGTGCCAATCGGGCAAATAGTTTCCGGGAACAATATCGTCGAAGTCACCATAGCAAACCCTTGGGCCACTCGAGTCAATTGGGGACAATTACTTATCGATGAAGGGGATGATGATAGCTCTGAATTCATCAATATTAGCCTGTCCTCTATTGATATAGATAGTGGCACCGTCACGCTAAACCTAGATACCGAAGTACTGACAACCAGAGAGGGTGCCTACGGGCTAGAAGTAAACCTTGTCGACCAGAACGGTACCATGCACAGCCAAGCCACTGAAGACTTTCCAGGGCTTGTAGGGCAAACTCAGACTAGAACAAATAGTGTTTCATATCAGTTAGATGAACCGAGTGGCAACTTTCTAATTGAAGCTCACCTGTTTTTCCAGGAAAGCGGCTTTGACCTTCAGCAAGATTATGCCTCCACAACGTATTCACACATACAAGACTCCGGGCCTGATCAACTTCCTGCCAACGCAAATTTTTCACTTATCTCTGCAAATAATGCAAGCATCGTCGCCAATGGTAGTGCCACCACTACAATCACTCTGGATGGCTACGACCTAAGCAACAGACCAACGGCAGTAAGCGGCCAAACAGTGTTATTTTTCACGACAGCGGGGTCCATAAGCACAAGCACCGACAATGGAGATGGTAGCTACAGCGCAACGCTTACCGCACCTATTAGTATTGGCACAGCAACTATCAGCGCAACACTTGATGGTGCAACCGTTAGCGATACAGCGGCTGTCTCCTTGATTGCAGATACGCCTTCCATAGCGACCTCTCGCATCAATGCCGATACTGCTAGCCTGCCAGCAAGTGGCCTGGACACGAGCGTCATTACCGTTCAGCTTTCAGATATAAACAATAATGATTTGGCACGCGGTGGAAACAGTGTCGACATTACAGCCGATATTGGCAGCGTCGGGCCGGTCACCGATCTTGGCAATGGAAGCTACACTGCAGTTTTAACGAGCAGTACGACTGTCGGGACAGCCACCATCAGTGCAAGTCTTGAGGGAAGTACAATTGTGGATACAACCAGTGTTGAGTTCACCCCACTACCCGCCTCCATGAGCGATACTTTAATCACCGCTACGCCAAACACGCTAACGGCTGATGGAAGCACTACTTCAACTATTTTGCTCCAGGCTATTAACGTGCTTGGTAACGGATTAAACTCAGGCGGCAGTACCGTTAGTTTCGCGGCCAGTATGGGCAGTATCGGTGATGTCACCGACTTGAATGACGGTTTTTATAGCGCAACCTACACCTCCCCCACCAATACCGGTGTCGCGATCATTAGCGCCACCTTTGATGGTGAAGATGTTATTGACACTGAAATGATCAACCTTCAGGCAGGAGCGCTACTCGCCTCTAGCGGCGTTATTACCAGTCTCGATGCTGCCGTCATCGCTAATGGCTCCAATACTACAACTATCACAGTTCAAGGAAGCGACGTCTTTGGCAATAGTGTCGAAGTGGGTGGCGCCACGGTTACTTTAAATACCAATTTTGGTAGTTTAGGCGCGGTAAGCGATATGGGAGATGGCCGCTATAACGCGACTCTAC
The DNA here is from genome assembly GCF_001635315.1 of Oleiphilus sp. HI0123. Classification (NCBI taxonomy): domain Bacteria; kingdom Pseudomonadati; phylum Pseudomonadota; class Gammaproteobacteria; order Oceanospirillales; family Oleiphilaceae; genus Oleiphilus; species Oleiphilus sp. HI0123. The sequence continues at coordinate 7,468 of NZ_LWGE01001899.1, read as the reverse complement.
TGGCTCCAGCCACAACAGGCACGGCAGTGATTACTGGGACTATGAATGGCCAAAGCCTTGTCGATACCGCAACCGTTCAATTTGTACCGGGCCCGGCAAGCTACCTGAACAGCACACTAAACTCATCATCACCTGTTCTGACGGCTAACGGCAGCGACACCGCCACCCTCACACTTCAAGCCATTGACCTGACTGGGAACTATCTTACTTCCGGTGGTGACACCGTCATTATTAACTCAACTGCCGGCAGCCATAGCTCCGTGAACGATTTAGGTGACGGCACTTATCAAGTCATCTTTACCGCAGATGAAACAAGGGGCGTCGCAGTAATCACAGCAGAGTTAAACGGTGTACAGCTCTCCGATACCGCAAGCATATCTATGATTCCCGGTAATGCCGACTACTCTAACAGTCAAGTTAACAGCAGTCTGAGCCAAATTGTTGCAGACGGCCAAACCCTTAGCCAAATCACTGTCGAAGCAATTGATGAGCATGGCAATGCTCTAACAAACGGAGGAGATATTGTCACCATTTCCAGTACCTTAGGCAGTGTTGGTGATGTGACAGATTTAGGCGATGGTCGATATCAAGCCTCGCTACAAAGTGACACCACGGTCGGTACCGCGACAGTATCCGCGACGATCAACTTCTCGGAAATTGCTGATGTTGCCTTAGTATCGTTCATGTCGCCCCCCACTATCGATGATCTGGCAAGCCCGTCGCCTTTACCTACTTTAACGGGAACATTTCCTCAGATGACCGGAGCAAGCTTTTCAGTCGGCGTCAATCATATCAACTACACACTCGGCGATGGCAACCTAAGCTCAGACGGTTCAAATTGGAGTATTACTATTCCAACCGGAAATGAGCTAGCCGATGGGACTTATGATGTCACAGCGCAAATCACCGATATCGCCTCACAGATAAGCTCTGATACCTCGATTAGCGAACTTCTTATTGATACTGTAGTACCCACAATTTCATTAAATATTTTGCGCTCAGCTGATAGCAGCAATATCCTAACGTTTCCGGTCTCAGGTCGCTGCACAGAAACAATCGACACTATTACTATCACCGTTACTGATGGACGTTCAAACTCTGTCAGCGAAAGCGATATGAGCTGCTCTCCCGCTACCTCAAACGAAGGTAGCTTCAGCACTGAAATTAACCTAAGCAGCCTTCAAGACGGCGACATCACTATTAATGCAAGTATCGCTGATCGAGCTGGAAACCAGGCAACTGACCAAGATAGTGTTAGTAAAACCGCTTGTGCCCCAGATAATACTGTTGAAATTTGTGATAACGATAGCGATGGTATTTCAAACGGTGACGAGATAAGCCTGGGTCTCGACCCTGATTACTACGATAGTGATGGTGACGGCATTAGTGATCTTGAAGAGCTAGGGGCCGATCTCAGTTCACCATTTGACTCGGATGGAGATGGCATTCTCGATGCCTTGGATACTGACTCGGATAATGATGGCATTAACGATGCTGGAGAGCTGGGAAGCGACCCAAACCTTCCTCAAGATAGTGACAACGACGGCACACCTGACTATCGAGATCGAGACTCAGACAATGACCATATTCCTGATTATCTCGAACATAAGTTTGTAGCTGAAGATTTTGATAATGACTCTATCCTCAACCACCTTGATTTGGACAGTGATGGAGATGGCCTCCCCGATGCCATTGAAAATGGCGTCGCATTGCACCTCGACTCGGATGACGATGGTATCGATAACGGCTTTGACGTCGACCTGACTGGAGGAGAAGACCTCAACCTGGATGGTATTGATGACGCGATAAGTCTTTTGGATAGCGATGGCGATAATAGCTACAACATCTTTGACCTGGACAGTGACAACGATGGTATGAATGATGAACTTGAAGCTGAGTTAACTGCCAGCTTAGACAGTGATGGTGACGGTATCAATGACGCCTACGATGTTGACAGCACCGGGGGCATCGATACCAACCTGGATGGTATCGACGATATCATTAACCCACCAGACACTGACGATGACGGCTTTCCGGATTATATCGATCTCGATAGTGACAATGACGGTTTTACAGACGTGGTGGAATCAGGTGGTACCGATAACAGCCCTATTGACGGTATTCATGACACTCCCGATTCGCAAACAAGCTCACCTACCGATACTGATGGCGACGGTTTGCCCAACCACCTTGAGCTTGAAAGTGGTGATAGCACAAATGATGGTAATGGGCCTTTCGACATTGATAACCTGATCGTGCCAATCCTCGATGCCGACCAGGATGGGCAAATCGACCCAATGAGCGATACCGATGGCGATGGCATTCTCGACAGTGTCGATGAAGACCCGACCAACTTTGGCTCATCCATAGACATTGATGGTGACAGTATCACTAACTCTGACGATCTAGACGATGATAATGATGGTATTCCTGACATTATTGAAGGGGACTTCACTGTCGATACCGATGCTGACGGACAACCTGATAAAATTGATTTGGATAGTGACAATGATGGTTTAACTGATATAAGAGAGTCGAATTCAGGACTAATTGATCTGGACAGCAACGGTGTAATCGATACAGTCGTTGATGCAAATGCAGATGGCCTAGACGATGCGATCACGTCAGCTTTTGCCGTGTCAGACACTGACAACGATGGTGTACCCGATTTTCAGGACCTTGACTCGGACAATGATGAAGTAACGGACCTTCAAGAAGCGAATCTTCCGGGTACGGACCTTAGTGAGATTGACAGCGACAATGACGGTATGGTTGACCTGCTATCATCATCGTCAGGCTTAAGCAGTCATGTTTTCTCTACGCTTATCGATAGCGATGAAGATGGAACTGAAAACTACCGGGACCGCGATAGCGACAATGACGGCTACCCTGACGGCCTGGAAAACGGTGACTTTGATAACAACGGGATTATCGACCTTGCCGAAGATGACGACACTGGTATTAGCACAGCCAAAAGTGGAACAGGTGGCACCATTAATCCCCATCTAGCATGGTTGCTGCTTTTACTTCCCTGGCTTTATAAGAGCTACAGAGCAATACAACACAAGCATGCTTTCTGGATGGCGATAGTTTTTTTACCTCTGCTTATGCATGTAAATGATGCCTCGGCTGACAACAATAATCAGTGTGCTCAGGAGCTAAAATTTGACGATTTATCAGAACTCTTATTTCAACCCTGTTGGTATGTATCCGCCGGGCTAGGTTATAGCTACTTGGCCCCCTCTGGAGAAAGTAACGGCTGGTCAAGTAATGACAAAAGTAGTATTGGCTTTAGTTTCTTGGCTGGTCGCCATCTCAGTGAAAAATGGGCACTGGAGTTAGACTATTCTTTCCTGGGGGAAGCGGGCTTAAAAAATAGTAACCCCACCCTAAATGCAAGTCTAGATGCGGCGATTAGATACCGAGCCCCAAGTCTAATGATTGCATATCGATTCTTACCCCAATATAAGCCTTTCAATGCCCACTTCAAACTTGGGGGAACCTGGCTCAATACAGAAGCAACAGACTCGCGTATTGGCTATGAAGAAGAGTCAACTGTACAAGTTACCTGGGGAATCGGTGCTTACTACAGATTCACCGATAGTCCCTGGTTCATCAGCTTTGACTATACCAATCATGCCAAAGATGCTCGCTTCAGCGGCTTTCATATAGGCCGTTATTTTGGCTTCAAAAAACACATTCCTAAAGTGGAAAAAATCGTAAGAACCCCATTTGAGAATCTACAGCTCCAACTCGATTCAGACCAGGATGGCGTGATAGACAAACTCGATGAATGTCCGCTATCGGATCGTGGAGTCGAAGTTGATAAAACAGGGTGCTGTACTGAAAAAGCAGGCTGTATCAGGATTCAGTAGTAATCAATAACGATTATTAGTTCTGTTTCTCATGAGACTGCGCAAGTACAAAACCGAGAAGCATCAGTATAGCTCCCACAAAGCCGTACATACCTAAGACTTCATCGAATACCCAGTAACCAACCATTGCGCCAAAAACAGACTCCATCGAAAATATGATCGCTGCAATAAAGGGGTCTGCTTTCTTTAAAGCAAAGACCTGAAGTGTATACGCCATACCCACAACGAAGATGCCACTACACAAGGCCCAAAGATAAGCAGAGTTGAGACTAGCCATAGGGCCGCCCTCAAAGCTCAGGGAAAAAACTAAACTTAATAAAGCGCAGACAATAAATTGAAAAAGTGCGAGAACAAGCAAGTCATGCTTGCCCACCCAGAAACTGATAGCCCATAAGTGAAGAGCCCAAAAAACGGCTCCAGCAAGTGCCAAGCCATCACCTAAATAATTAAACTTTCCATCAAAACCGCTCAGTAAGGACAAGCCACACAGAGCAATCAAACCACCAATCCAGGTCAGTAAAGGGTAACTTTTCTTAAATAAGATACCGATAAGCGGGACAAGCGCGACATAAAAGCCGGTGATAAAAGCCACATTGGCGACTTTAGTATAGGCCAAGCTGATTTGCTGAAAAGCAGCGCCAGCCGTTAACAGTAGGCCTAAGCCTGCACCGGCGAGAATCGTTCTCTTATTAAGTAAGGCTGTACGCGAACTCTTCGAAGAAAAAATAAAGGGTAATAGCATCATGGCGCCAAAAGCAAAGCGCCAAAAATTGAAGGCAACGGGAGCCATACCCTCCAAGGCCAAACGCTGAGGTGCAAACCCCAGCCCCCATAGCAAAGCAACCAAGAGTAAAAGCAAATTGATAGGAGAGAAAAGTCGACTCATCAAAAGCCCTAAACGCTACTTTTTAAGCTTGCCGCTGTCGCAAAGCCTCGAACAAACAAATCCCTGTCGCAACGGAAACATTTAAGCTGCTAACACTCCCGATCATTGGAATTTTAGTAAGCTGGTCACAATGCTCTCGCGTCAGGCGACGCAGACCACTGCCTTCAGCACCCATTGCGATAGCAGCAGGGCCTTTAAGATCTGTTTGATAGATATTTTGCTCCGCTTCTCCGGCAGCACCCGTTATCCATACACCAAAGTTTTGTAACCACTTCATGGTACGGGCTAAGTTTGTCACTCGAATGACAGGCACATGCTCAGCGGCACCACAAGCCACCTTCTTTGCAGTGGCATTCAAGGGGGCGGACTTATCCTTCGGCACGATCACGGCATGGACACCCGCCGCATCAGCTGAACGTAAACATGCCCCCAGGTTATGAGGGTCAGTCACGGAATCCAGAATCAATAAAAATGGAGGTTCATCTAGCGCTGAGAGAATATCTTCAAGATCTCCTTCATGCTTCTCAACTTCCCCTTTAATAGTTGCCACAACACCTTGGTGACGACCGCTGACCAACTTGTCTAATTCCTTCCGAGGCACATAGTCACAAGAGAGCCCTTTAGACTGAAGCAAGCGAATAAGCTTTGATAAGCGCTGGTCGTCCCTACCCTGCTGTACCAATACAGAGATAACCGAATCGGCCTCTTTTTGCACTAGGGCCTCAACTGCATGCAAACCAAATACGGTTTCTTGATTCATTAACTCTTAACCTTTTGTTTTAACTTTGCGCTTTCTAATTGCTGGCGTCACCGGCTCTGAATTAGCGTCTGATTTTACCTTGTTAATTTTCTTTAAGGGCTTTTTTACTTGCTTGCTTTTTAAAGCTTCTAGCTTGCTTGGCTTGCGCTTTAAAGGCTGGCTAGATTTAAGCTCTTGAGGCTCTTCTGTCTTCAACTCTGAAGAAGACTTCGGCTTTCTTGACTTGGCTTTTACCGGACGCTCGGTTTTCTTTCTTGCGCCATTTCGGGATTTAACCTTAGGTTTATCACTTCCCTGACGTCTATCCGCTTCTTTACGCCGCTCACCTGCCTTCCGCTTGTCCTGACTGTCGCGCTTGCTACCGCTTTTGGGCTTACCTTTCTTAGGGCGCAATTTGTCACGTGACTTGGAACTTGAGCTCACTAGAACCAGGTCAACCTTGCGCTCTTCCAGATTGATGTTTGAGACCTGAACAAGCACCCTATCACCCAGACCAAAGCGCTTACCTGAGCGTTCACCGATCAGGCGATGCTTCGCTGCATCAAATTGATAATAATCACTGTCTAAAGTCGAGACATGAACTAGACCTTCAGCATATAAATCAGCTAGCTCTACAAAGAAGCCAAAGCCCGTCACGGCGGAGATAATACCCTCAAACTCCTCACCCAAGTGTTGCTGTAGGTACTCACACTTAAGCCAGCTCATTACATCACGCGTCGCCTCATCAGCACGTCGCTCAGCCAACGAGCAGTGTTCACCAAGAACCAGCATTTTCGCTAGGTCATATGGGTATTTATACGCTTTTCTTAACTCAGGAACCTGAGCATCCGTAGCAATACCTACGTCGTCAAAATCATTGTTCTTAGCTGAATAAATAACAGACTTGATAGCACGATGTACTAGTAAGTCAGGATAACGCCTGATAGGTGAAGTAAAGTGAGCGTAGTGTTCATAAGCCAAACCAAAGTGACCTTTCTCTTCAGGCCCATAGACTGCCTGGCTCATAGAACGCAATAAGACGGTTTGTAGAACACTGAAATCAGGACGATCCTGGATATCCGCCATAATTTGTTGGTAATCTGAAGGAGATGGATCTTCACCGCCCATCAACTGCAAACCTTGTTCACCTAGAAATGAACGCACATTCTCTAGTTTTTGTGTCGTCGGCCCCTCGTGAATTCGATACAGGGTTGGCAGCTTATGGCGCGATAAAAACTCTGCTGTCGCAACATTCGCACAGAGCATGCACTCTTCTATGATTTTATGGGCATCATTACGTTCAGTTGGTACAATCGCATCAATTTTTCGTTCATCACCAAAAATAATTCTGGTTTCAACCGTTTCAAAATCAATAGCACCACGATCTTTACGACGACTGACCAGCACTTGGTATAAACCATACAGTTCGTGCAGCTCGGGAAGTCGATCAGCAAAATCTTCACAAAGTTGAATGCCATCACTTGAGTCGGGCTCTTCCAGAATGGTTCCAACCTGGTTATAGGTCAAACGCGCGTGGCTGTGCATTACCCCTTCGTAAAAACGACTCTTAAGGACTGAACCTTCAGCGTTAATATCCATTTCGCAGACCATACATAAGCGGTCAACTCTAGGATTAAGGGAACACAAACCATTAGATAAAACCTCAGGCAACATCGGCACAACATGGTCGGGAAAATAAACCGAGGTTGCGCGGTTATTTGCTTCGACATCCAACGGTGACTCAGGGCGTACATAGTGGCTAACATCAGCGATCGCAACATAGAGCTTCCAGCCGCTTCCATTTCGTTGACAATACACAGCATCGTCAAAGTCTCGCGCATCTTCGCCATCAATCGTAACAAGGGGCAAATGCCTGATATCAATACGCCCGGCTTTGTCACTATCGAGAACTTCTGATTTGAGTGTATCGACAGTTTGTTGAACTTCAGGCGGCCACTCAAAAGGAAT
>NZ_LWGE01001898.1:0-965 GCF_001635315.1 Oleiphilus sp. HI0123 | reverse complement strand
GCGAATACTTGGAACGTTCGGACAATCGGGACGTGATACTGCGCCCGAAAGGCGGCAAACACCTTTGGCGGTTGCCTACAGCCAGTAAGAAACACCTGGTGAATAATCCGTTCTTCCAACAAATGAGAGCGATCAGCGTTGCCGATGTCTTGCGCGTGGTGGATCAGGATACCGGATTCATTGACGACTTCGAGCATGTGCTGGGCATGAACTCGAAAAGCCGTCAATACGAAGTGGACCTGTTGGCGATCTTGATCGCCAATGCCACTAATCAGGGCATCTATGGCATCGCTCAGATCTCCGATCGGACCTATGATCAGCTCAGCACTATCCAGGCGAACTACCTTCGGCTGGAAACCCTGAATGCGGCCAATGACCGTATCAACAACGCTACCACACGACTGAGCATCTTCAAGCACTACAACATCCAGGATGACAGTCTGCATGCCAGTGCCGATGGTCAGAAGTTCGAAGCCAAGCGCGAGACGTTCCGTACACGGTATTCCTCAAAATACTTCGGTACCAGCAAAGGCGTCTCGGCGGTCAGTCTGAATGCCAATCATATGGCCATCAATGCCCGGGTTATCGGCGCCAACGAACATGAATCCCATTACATCTTTGACCTGTTGATGAACAACAGTACTGAGATTATCCCGGACATGCTCTCAACTGACACTCATGGGGTAAATCATGTGAACTTTGCCTTGCTCGATCTGTTCGGTTATCGGTTCGCCCCCCGATATGCCCGGGTTGGCAAGGTCATCAATGAGCTGTTCAACATCACCGAAGACGAAAATCAGCGCGTGAAACTATCGTTGCGCAAGCCGATCAACACGAAACGCATCATAGACCACTGGGACACCATCCAGCGGATCGCAGTCTCTCTAGCCCAGCGGAAAACCAGCCAAGCTACGTTGGTGCGTAAACTCTCCGGCTACAAGCACAACCACCCGTTACTGGAGGCT
>NZ_LWGE01001897.1:0-2520 GCF_001635315.1 Oleiphilus sp. HI0123 | reverse complement strand
TCAAAATCGGGTTTTTAATGATGTTCAGATCACTAGGTAAGGTGTTACCACTTTATTCTTTGTTATTACTTCTCGGATTCCATGTTGCCGACGCATTTGCTAAGCCAGCTCTTATTCCTTCTCCGCCACAGGTTTCAGCTAGCTCTTATATTTTAATGGATGCCACGAGTGGCGAAGTAATCGTAGAGCATGAAAGCTACGTTCAGTTGCCACCCGCCAGCTTGACTAAGATGATGACCGCATACATCGTCGAAAGCGAAGTAGCTCAAGGTAATATCAATTTATATGACGAGGTTCCAGTGAGCGTTAAGGCTTGGCGCACTGGCGGGTCAAAAATGTTCATCAAGGAAGGCTCAAAAGTTTTGCTTGAAGAGCTGCTCAAAGGCGTAATTATTCAGTCAGGCAATGACGCAAGTATTGCGCTATCTGAGTATGTTGCTGGTAGCGAAGATGCATTTGCCGATATCATGAATCAGCAAGCTCAACTACTGGGCATGACAAACTCCAACTTTATGAACGCTACAGGCTTGCCTGCTGAAGGGCATTATTCATCAGCCTCTGATTTGGCAAAGCTGGCTCTTGCGATCATTAATGACTTTCCTGATCAGTACCCTTTGTATTCTGAAAAATACTTCACCTATAACAATATAAGGCAGCCAAACCGCAATCGCTTGTTGTGGCGTGATAAGTCAGTCGATGGCTTAAAGACCGGACATACTGAAGAAGCAGGTTATTGCCTTGTCGCGTCAGCTAAGCGCAATGGTATGCGCTTGATTAGTGTTGTCATGGGTACGAATAGTGAAAATGCCAGAGCTAAAGAGACACAGAAGTTGTTAAACTATGGCTTTAGATATTATCAGACGCACGAACTGTACAAGGCTGGTGAAGTACTGACAGATAGCCAGGTTTGGAAGGGTGCTTTGGATTCTTTCCAGTTGGGCTTAGCCGAAGACGTAATAGTAACGATTCCTCGGGGTCAAAAAGATGACCTTAAAGCAGAGCTTAAAGTAGATAATGTAATTGAAGCGCCTGTTGCCGTGGGACAAGAATACGGCCGCTTACTTGTGTCTCTTGACGGTAAAGTAATTGTTGATGAAGCTTTAGTAGCTTTGGAGCCCGTGCCCGAGGGTGGCTTCTTTAAACGCCTGTTGGATATGATTAAGTTGTTTTTCATTGGTTTGTTTTCTTAATGAAAATTAGTTCTTGGTTGGAGGTAGTGTGATGATAAAGAAACCTGTGATACTGAGTAACTCTTCAGCTAAAGGTCTATCAGCTTCTTCATCTGAAGATGAAGTTAAAATAGAGTTTCCTTGTGATTATCCGATTAAAGCAATTGGTTCTAATAATATTGATTTGAAAGCTTTGGTGATTGAAACCGTTAAGGTTCATGCTCCAGACCTGGATGAGAATCGGGTTACCTTGAATGAAAGCAGCAAGGGAACCTTCGTCTCGGTGCGTTTTCATATATACGCGACTGGCGAAGCTCAGTTAAAAGCGATACATGAAGCCTTGATGGCGACTGGCCATATAAAAATGGTTATCTAGTCTGGCATGTTGATCTGAGGGCGATAGCGATGACAGAGAAAGCTCAAAACTCAAATGGCCCAGCGTTTGGCCAGCATTTACAAGTAAAAATGTTACACGGTCTCCAGCCTTATGAAAAAGTCTGGCGAGCAATGCAGGAATTTACCGACCAGCGCGACGAGCAGACCGAAGATGAAATATGGGTGCTGCAGCATGAGCCTGTTTTCACGCAAGGGCAGGCCGGAAAAGAAGAGCATATTCTAGCGCCAGGAGATATTCCTGTTGTACCTGTCGACCGGGGTGGTCAGGTTACCTATCATGGCCCGGGACAACTTGTAATTTATCTTATGCTCGATATAAACCGTATGGGAATTGGTGCTCGAGACCTTGTTTCTAGAATAGAGCAGGCTTTGGTCAATATGTTGGCCTTATACGGTATTCAGGCTGCACCTAAAAAAGATGCTCCCGGTGTTTATGTGGGAGAAGATAAAATTGCTTCACTGGGCTTGCGTATCAGGCATGGGCGTTCGTTTCATGGTTTGAGTCTCAATATCGATATGAACCTTGAGCCTTTTGGGCGTATTAACCCTTGTGGCTATCAAGATCTCAAAATGGTTCAGCTGTGTGATTTCCAAGAAGATGTTGCTGTTGAGAGAGCGGCAGGTTGCTTGGTTAATGAGCTGCGAAAGTCTTTTTCCTATGACGATATTGTTATGGAATATAAAGACAGTTAATTGCTCAAAATTAAATTTAGTAGAAGGTAGTTATGACAGATTCTCCCAAGGGTAGTGCCGACGCGAAGACAGGCAGTAGTGCTAAGACGATTAAGCGAGCTGTGCAGGGTGAAAAGCTTCGTGGCGCCGAGAAGGTCGCCAGAATACCCGTTAAAGTCATTCCTACTGAAAAAATGCCACGAAAGCCAGACTGGATTCGCGTTCGGGTTCCGGCAACCCCAAAGATTGATGAGATAAAGGGTAAGCTACGTAAGCATAAACT
>NZ_LWGE01001896.1:0-542 GCF_001635315.1 Oleiphilus sp. HI0123 | reverse complement strand
ATAGACAAATTTAACTCTCTACAATCCAAGTACTCCTTATGAGATAAGGTACTATTTGCAATGCAGATTTCCTCAAACTCCACAGAGCAAAACTCTTTATCAAAAAATTGATATTGGCCAAAGCTTCTTGGATTAATACGGAATTTGGTTTCTAAATTGAATTTACGTCGTGATTCGGGCTCTGCCATTTCAGTCTGTGGCAAAAGTATCATTTGATACATTCTTACGATATTAAAACCCGCATCGACAACGCTTTTTAGAGACTCAATATGTGCTTCTAGAGTATCACCTGGTAAACCTAGAATGATTTCAGTGTAGGTATTCGACTCGGTTTTCTGTGCATTTTTAACTATTTCTGAAAGTGCGTCAGATGAAATGTTTGCTCTTTTAATGTTATCTAAAACTTCTGCATTTGTGGTTTGCAAAGATGCTGCAACACTCAGGGAGCCTTTTAGTATTGAGGCAACTTCCAACACCCTTTCTTTTTGATTTTTCCCGGTCGAGACCAATATTCGTTTTGGCCACCCAGACTCTAACTGAGT
>NZ_LWGE01001895.1:0-567 GCF_001635315.1 Oleiphilus sp. HI0123 | reverse complement strand
GCAAACTATTGGTGAAAGCATAAGGCGGGCAAGCTTGCTCTACAGTACCTTTAGAAACGATATCGTGCTGCAACTTGAAAATACTACGGAGGGAGCTCGTCTTATTTTTCAGCCTGTACGGCCCGAGTTGGATACTGCCAATTTCCTCGTAGAGTTTTTTTTATTGGTTTGGCATCGCTTTGCAAGCTGGCTTGTTACTGAACGATTACCTTTAAAATATGTTAGCTTGAGTTACCAGAGTCCACCGCATGTTGCGGAGTATAGTTTGCTCTTTCCTTGTCACTGTAGGTTTGGTGAAACGCAAAACGCACTAGTCTTCGAATCAGCTCTTATGGATTTGCCTATTAAACAGGGCCAGAAAGAGTTGAATACTTTTTTACAAAATTCGCCAACCGATTTGCTGTCAAAGCCGGACTTTCAACGAAGTTTTAGTACTCAAGTAATGAATATGATTGTTGATGATACGATGCAGTTTAAGAAGCTTGATGATTTGGCCAGTGAACTCAATATGAGCCCAAGAAATTTAAGACGTGTCTTGGAAAAAGAAAACACTAGCTACCAACAAAT
>NZ_LWGE01001894.1:0-494 GCF_001635315.1 Oleiphilus sp. HI0123 | reverse complement strand
GATGAGTACCTACTCAATTGATCGCTTTCGTATTTTTCTTAAGGAGCTAAAAACTTACTATGAGTGTAATAAAAATAGTTTGTCCAAAGTGCTGTGTTAGCAATAAGTTGCCGGAAGAGAGACTTAAAGAAAAGCCAAAATGTGGAAAGTGTAAGTCAGCGTTATTTCTTGGAAAAGCAATGGATATCACTGCGCAGAATGTCGCTGCTGTTGTTGGTCATAATGAGATCCCGGTGATCGTGGATTGCTGGGCCTCGTGGTGTGGGCCTTGTATGCAATTCGCTCCAACGTTTGATGCAGCAGCCAAGAAACTAGAACCGAAGTTACGTTTTGCAAAACTGAATACTGAAGTGCATCAACAAGTAGCTGCCCGTTGGCGAATACAATCTATCCCGAGTTTATTAATCTTCAAAGGCGGGAAAGAAGTTGCCAGGATTTCTGGAGCTTTACCCTTAGCCCAATTAACGAAATGGATAGAAGAAAACATTTAAGAG
>NZ_LWGE01001893.1:0-415 GCF_001635315.1 Oleiphilus sp. HI0123 | reverse complement strand
GCTCGAGCAAAACCAAATTTCTCTAGGCTATAATCAAAAATAGCTTCTAAGTCTTCATCTGCTTTTTGGTGTACAAAAAAGCTTTGGTTTTTATGCATTATGCTTTTTCTTCATCCGTTGAATAAAATCATCAGCATTCCAATTTTCGATAATGGGGCTATTTTCACCATCTTTAATAAGCTGGCGTAATTCTGCTAGCTTTGATTCAGCGTAATGCTCTTGCAGAAGTCTCAAGCCAGCGCGAATGACTTCACTTTGGTTAGAGTAATCACCTGAACTAATCAGACCTTCAATAAAACCGCCTTGATCATCAGTAGGTCTAAATGTAACGGTATCTGCCATAACAAACCTCTTCGTAAGAATATGTCTTACAAATAAATTTACATGACTTTATTCAGGCTGGCAAGGAATTAAC
>NZ_LWGE01001892.1:0-273 GCF_001635315.1 Oleiphilus sp. HI0123 | reverse complement strand
AGGCTTCTCGCGAAAGGTGCATAGAACACGACGCAGAAACCAGTAAACCATCTTTTTCTAGCAGGCGCATCGCAAGCTGATTCAAACGTTGATAAGCAATCTCACCCGCTTTCTGGTCCTTACGCTTAGGAATAAATGCTGGTGGATCAGCGATAACAACATCAAATTTCTCACCTTCAAGCTTCAACTGCTTGCACACGTCAAAGACATCACCCTCAATACAACTTACCTTGTCAGACAAGTCATTTAGTGCCGCATTCTTCTCAACGTAAT
>NZ_LWGE01001891.1:0-761 GCF_001635315.1 Oleiphilus sp. HI0123 | reverse complement strand
AGCGCTTTTCCAAAGTCTGGCCACTTACCGCAATAGCTTTCATCAAGGCTTCTCGCGAAAGGTGCATAGAACACGACGCAGAAACCAGTAAACCATCTTTTTCTAGCAGGCGCATCGCAAGCTGATTCAAACGTTGATAAGCAATCTCACCCGCTTTCTGGTCCTTACGCTTAGGAATAAATGCTGGTGGATCAGCGATAACAACATCAAATTTCTCACCTTCAAGCTTCAACTGCTTGCACACNTCAAAGACATCACCCTCAATACAACTTACCTTGTCAGACAAGTCATTTAGTGCCGCATTCTTCTCAACGTAATCAAGCGCCATTGAAGAGCTATCTACACAGGTAACCGACTCAGCCCCAAATGCAGCGGCTTGAACTCCCCAACCGCCCACATAGCTATACAAGTCCAGCACGCGCTTACCTTTAACATAGTCTTTTAAGCGCGCCCGATTCATGCGGTGATCATAAAACCAGCCTGTTTTTTGCCCCTTCATAACTGGTGCAAGAAAACGAACACCGTTCTCTTCCAGTTCGGCGTCTTCAAGCTCCTCTCCCATAGCAAGCGAAACATAGGACTCGAGATTCTCGGCAGATCTCATCTTGCCATTATTTTTAAACAAAATCGTTTTCGGTCGACAAACCTTCTCAAGTGCCGAAACGATTTCATCCTTTAAAGACTCCATTCCAGCACTCGAAATCTGAACAACAAATACGTCTTTAAAGCGGTCAATCACCAGGCCAGGCAACATATCACTA
>NZ_LWGE01001890.1:0-1135 GCF_001635315.1 Oleiphilus sp. HI0123 | reverse complement strand
TATTTCAAGACTAAAAACTTTTTTACTGTCTAAAGGATACTGGTCGGAATCCAAGGAGAAAGAACTTCTCATACGAATTAAGAAGAAAATTAGTGAGGCTGTTGAAGCCTATCTTATAGAGGAGGATGACGTACCTGAGGCGATGTTTGATTATCTCTTCGAAACACTACCTGAGCCACTGCTTGACCAATACGCGCAGGTCAAATTGCTTGGTATGAAAAACACTAAAAAAATAAGCCCGCAATGTGAAGGGACAAGGTTTGAAAATACCGACGCTCAGGATAAGTTGAAGCCAGTTGATATGGAGGGGCATAGCCATGAATGATATGAATCTTACTAAAGCAATAGATGACTGTGCTCCTGAAAGTGTTGGCGCATCGAAGGTCTGTATTATTGAGGCCGTTAATATGGCATTGCATCGCGCAATGGCAGAAAGTGAAGAAGTGGTTGTGCTTGGCGAAGATGTTGCTGTTAATGGCGGTGTTTTTCGCGCAACGGAGGGCTTGCGAGAAGCATATGGTGTGCGTCGGGTTATGGATACACCACTAGCTGAAACGATGATTGCAGGCATGACTATAGGAATGGCAGCTCAAGGCCTGCGTCCGGTTGCAGAAATACAGTTTATGGGCTTCATTTATGCTTCAATGGAGCACTTGGTTAGCCATGCTTCACGTATGCGTAATCGCACACGTGGGCGCCTTTCTTGCCCCATGGTTATTCGCGCCCCCTATGGCGGGGGAATTCATGCACCCGAACATCATAGTGAAAGTACCGAGGCAATGTTTGCGCATATTCCGGGTATTCGGGTTATACAGCCTAGCTCTCCAAAAAGGGCTTATGGACTGCTTTTGTCAGCGATTCGTTCCAATGACCCTGTTATATTTTTGGAGCCAAAGCGCATTTATCGTTTATTTCATAGTGAGGTAAAGGATGATGGCGAAGGCTTGCCATTGGATAAGTCCTTTCTATTGCGTCAAGGAAGGGATATGACTTTAGTTTCATGGGGTGCGAGTATAAATGAAACTATGCAAGCGGCAAGTTTATTGGCTAGGGATGGGATTGAGTGTGAGGTGATAGACGTTGCCAGTATTTCTCCTATAGACCACGACACTATTATCCAGTCGGTTCAAAAAAC
>NZ_LWGE01001889.1:0-345 GCF_001635315.1 Oleiphilus sp. HI0123 | reverse complement strand
CATTCTTCGTAGGAGCTTTGCTACGGCGCTCGCCACGGTTTTCTGAACGTCTACGGTTAGAAGAGCGAGTAGTGGATTTATTTTCGCTGCTTTTAGCTTCAGGCTTTGTGGTATTGGCTTCTACACTGTCGTCCGCTTTTGCTAAGGTATTGTTTACCACGGGCGCTTCTTCAGGGCGTTGTTTATCCTCATATTTCTTGGCAGGACGGTTACCGCTACGATTTCTGCGCTGCGAACCTTCTTTGTTCTGAGTGCGTGAATCGTTTTGCTTCTGGTCGCGAGTGTTCTCAGAATTTGATCTGTTGCCGCGATTATCATTGCTACGACGCGAGTCATTGTTTTGAT
>NZ_LWGE01001888.1:0-5356 GCF_001635315.1 Oleiphilus sp. HI0123 | reverse complement strand
ATCGCCAACTTATGTCGAAAACTCGCACCACATCGTCAAGATTCAGATAAGCCCATAAATGCCATGATTATGTGCATTCCCAATGTCGGTAAATCTACCCTGATTAATTCCATCGCCGGCCGAGCTATTGCAAAAGTTGGCAACGAACCTGCGGTGACAAAGCGCCAGCAAAAGATAAACCTTGATAACGGCATCGTTCTCTCGGACACCCCTGGCGTACTCTGGCCAAAACTCGAACCCGAAACCTGTGGTTATCGTTTAGCGGCAACAGGCGCGGTTAAAGACACCGCAATGGAATATGAATCCGTCGCTATTTTTGCCCTGGAGCATTTGGCAAACCATTACCCAGAAGCCTTGGCAACTCGCTTCAAGCTCGACTTCTCTACCTTTGATCTTCAGCAAGATAAGCTGGAGTTATTAAAACTTATCGGTAGTAAACGGGGCTGCCTAAGGGCGGGTGGTATTGTCGACTTATATCAAGCCGCAACTATTGTTCTAAATGAATTACGTTCAGGCAAGCTAGGCCAGATTTGCCTCGAGACTCCAGAAATGATGGAACGAGAACTTGCTGAGTTCCGCGCCATGATTGAAGCCAAGCGCCAGGCTGAAGAAGAGGCAAAGGAAAAACGTAATCAGGACGCTGATTAAAGATAATGTCAGAACTTAGCCTTGTTCAGTGTGCATTAATCGCTCTCACCTTTATTTGGAGTGGATTTGTGCGTTCAGGCTTAGGCTTTGGGGGAGCAGTACTATCACTGCCCTTCCTACTGTTAATTCACAATGACCCTTTGCTTTACCTGCCAATCATTTCGCTTCAGTTGCTATTCTTTTCGGGCTTAATATTTTTTGAAAATCACAAGATTCGCAAGAAATATGCACACCAGGGCGCACAAGACGAATCAGCTATTGATTGGCCCTATCTAAAGCGTGCGCTTCTAATTATGCTGATTCCTAAGATTATTGGCGTATTTGGGCTCATAACCTTGCCTGCTACCGTAATGGGTTTAATAATATTTTCTATCGTCGCGGTTTATTCCGTCACTTATATTTTTAACAAGCCCTTTAAGAGCCGTTTTAAGTCGCTGGATATCACTTTTTTAATGCTCGGTGGTTACGTCAGTGGTACCTCACTCATCGGGGCTCCTTTATTAACAGCTGTTTTCGCCTCACATGTTAAGAAGGAGCAGCTGCGAGACACCTTATTTGCCCTATGGTTTATTTTGGTGTCGATCAAAGTCGCAGCTTTTATTTATCTGAATGTCGACTTCCAGCTAACCCACCAACTATGGCTGCTACCCTGCGCGGCTCTTGGCCACCTGTTAGGTTTAAAGTTTCACCGAAAACTACAAGAAACCGACTCAGTCGTATTCTATCGCGTAATGGGTAGCGTCTTACTGCTCGTCAGTTTTATTGGTTTGTTGCGCGCTTTGCAATAAGCCACCGTATTGAAAGTGAGGACCAATGCAAACCTTTCTTAGAAGATTAGAAATACTCAACTATTTGAAGTCGCAGCACCTCGCCATCGGCACGGATGAAATTATTCAGCATTTGAGTGATGCAGGCTATCTGGATACTCAGGCCTCCAAAGCAAAAAGCCAGTTTAGACTCGTACAACGTGACTTGAAGTTCCTACTCGGTGACGAAATAGACGATAATGACTACCATAACGAGTTTGGCCTAAGCACTGAAAAAGGCCTGGGAAAGAGCCGGCTCTGGCGTCTCGACCCTTATTCTCTTATTGGCTACAGTTTTGAGAAAATGCCTGACTACATGGCATTGGCACTCTCCATAAGCCAAAAGCATCTGAAGCAAGTCTTACCTGTTGATACTCAGAATGTCCTTAAATCTATTTTTCAGGAAGCTCAAGACAAGCTTCTAAAACAAGAGAAGTCGATTTCCCCCAAGCATTATCAACGCCTGACTAGCGCCGTAGAATTTTTCCAACGCGGGCAACAGTTAAAGGCTGCCGATTTTGACCTGGAAATGCTAAACCGGATATACAGCGCTATCCTTCATCGCAAACGCCTGATACTAAGCTATCAAAGCCAAGGAAAACTCAAAGATTATGAGGTTCATCCTTTCGGCGTTGCGATTATGCTGCCGAAAATATATTTAGTCGCCAAGAAGGAAGGTGACATGCAAAAGGGCGATGAGGCTTTTCGAAGTTTCTTGATTCATAAGATAAGTGACTTAAGTGTTAGCAGTCACGCAAATGCGGTGCCTGAAGATTTCGAGCTAAAAAGCTATCTAGATCAAGGAAATATGGATGTCTTAATCGACTTTCAAGACGCTCAGACTTACACCCTGGAGCTGAGTATTACGACGGGAAAACACAGCAATTTAATACAAGACTTACACGACAACCCTATCAGTCACGATCAGGAGCTACATCACGCTCACGATGATGACTGGAGCTTAAGTGCTACAACTAAGCGCACGGTTCAACTCAGAAACTGGTTAATGTCATTAGGCCCTCAGGCCAAAGTGATATCGCCCGACATCATCAAACAGGACCTTATCGATAACATCGACTTGATACGGGCGAACTATATAAAGCGTCAACACTGACATTAAGTTTAAACGAGATAAGCATGAAACTATTGGCTCTAGCGTCAATACATACTTCCTCTATTAAACTGGCTCAACCAGTACCAAACGCATATCCTGACCTTCAAAAATCTCTTTTAAAGTGTCACGAACATTATGAATGTTGTCGCTTTTGATGCGGAAACGAAACTTAGTGCCTTTTTGAGTGAATGCGTTAATTCTGAACATATTAGATCTCCTGATGATATAGGTCAGCAGCATTTAATGTGTGCTGCTAAGTAAGTACAGGATCTATAATATGGAGCGGAGCGACATATTTTGTCGCTAAATAGGAGTTTTCTTTAATTTCCTTTATTTTTCTTAAGAAAATCTCGATGCCATTGCTCAAGACGCTCAGCAACCCCTAATAATACATAGTCGCTGCGTAGCGAAGAGAATACATCAAAGGCGTGTTGCGCCCCCGCGATCTCGGCAAACTCCACACTTTGCTTAGACACTTCATCTAGCCGACTGGCAAAGTATTGCGCTTCCCCTAGAGACGTCAGCGAATCTTTATCGCCATGAATGATGAGGAAAGGAGGTGCCGCTTCATTAATGTGATTGATCGGCGACATATGACGATATATCTCGGTATTTTCTTGTTTTGTCTGTTTGATAATATTCTTGCGCATGATGATATCCAGGCCAACCGTCAGTTGCAGATTCTGCTCATTCATCAAGTCGTAAATACCATAATAGGGAATACAACCTTGCACACTGGTATCTACATCTTCGAAGCCAGGTTGTAGACTTTCATCATTGGCGCTCAGACTGAGCAAAGAACATAAATGGCCACCGGCAGAGCCCCCTGTTGTTACGATGAAGTCAGGATTACCACCATACTCCTTAATATGCTCCTTCACCCAAGCCAAGGCTCTTTTGCAGTCGATTATATGCTCTGGCATGGTCGCCTTCGGACTTAGCCGATAGTCAATGGCTACGCAAATCCAACCCCGTTTAGCCATTTCCACCATAAGCGGAATACCTTGCTCCTTTTTGCTGCCATAACCATGAGTCCAGGCACCGCCGTGAATCTGAAATAGTACCGGCGCAAAATTGGCGGTCGTTCTTGCTCGGCGAATATCGAGCTTCAGATTCATACCATCAACTTTATGGTAAACGACGTCTTTAATATTTTGCACACCGGGATCTGTCCAACTGTAGAAGGGATAAAGCAGCCGAAAAGTATCAAGCTCTTCATGACGGCTCCAGGAGCTATTATCTTCCTTACGACGATGAGGAATAACGATCTGATCCATCAGACCTTTGGCTTTGTAACCAGAAAAATAGTGGTAACTTAGAAACAGCCAGGAAAGCACACATATCACTAATGACACGGCTGGAATAAAACTGTCGACCGCACCAAAAACAACAAAGAGGAAGACAACTATCAACTGAAATGCAATAACGTGCAAAGCCAGCTCTCCGGTCAGCCAGCCCAGCAAAAAGCTAAGAACTATCCATTTCGGATGAGAGTAATGGGGACGCAATACATTAACAGCCATTGCCAAACACAAGAGACTGAATACAAAGAATACAAACGTCGCCATATTTACCACCTCAACTTAGGGATAGCTTTGCCGCAAAATCACACTATAAAAGACTTTCGCTAAAGAAACGTAACGTACCTAGAAAAGCGGCACGCCAAACAATTGCATATGGTGCATCGCGACAGCACCATAGGCGATCACGCCGACACCTATAACAACAAATGTCATATAGGCTGGCTTAGGTTCCGGCTTGACCCATTCTGACCGTTTGTTCGCACGAATCATATCTATTACAGCATAGGCAAGAAAACCACCAAATAACAGAATTGAAGCCGCATCACCATTGATTAACAGGTGCCCCAAAGCCCACAATTTTACGCCAGCTAACATTGGGTGACGAACTCTACGTTTAATGTTGGAAGGGATATAGGCCGCAACAAGCAAAATAAATGCAGGCAGCATCAGAAGCTTGGTCAGGTGTGACAAAAACTGTGGTGGTTGCCAAATAGAAATAAACGGAGCATCGGCCTTACCCATAATAATCAGAGCAAAACCTGCTATAGAAATCACCGCAAATATGCCTTTGTAGGGCAGTTCTCCAAGTTTATCGATATATTTTTGTCGCAATTCGGGCAAGGTAGGTAAAAGATGAATACCGATAAAAATAATCAGTCCAATAAGTAGTGTGGTCACGAATCTGTCTCCCAGGGCGTTTATTCAGGTCATCATTTTGTTTGTATTATTTTCCAGTGCAGAGGATAAGAGATCATCACTATTAAATGCTAGCCCTATACTGATGAATTCAGCATCTAAAACACAGTTTGCCAAATATGGAAGTTAAAGCAGCGCCCTTTAAGGAAGCCTCAGATCGGCAACAATTACGGTTAAAACCTAC
Source organism: Oleiphilus sp. HI0123 (assembly GCF_001635315.1). Classification (NCBI taxonomy): domain Bacteria; kingdom Pseudomonadati; phylum Pseudomonadota; class Gammaproteobacteria; order Oceanospirillales; family Oleiphilaceae; genus Oleiphilus; species Oleiphilus sp. HI0123. The sequence goes on along the minus strand of NZ_LWGE01001888.1, from coordinate 385 downwards.
ATAGCCTTACATTAAATAACAAGACTTAACACACTAAAAATTATAGTTAACTATAATTCGCCGCGAGTTTTTAGCCCTATCAACCTGCTTCGGAGATCTGAATGATTCGTACCTTAACCAGCTCGTTAAGTGCTTCACATGTTTTTCTATGCACCACTATCGCTATCACTCTTTTTTCGCCCAATAGCTTCGCCAACCCGCTCATGAGCAAAGAACAGTACGCCGACTATAGCGTACGCTATCAATGCGCCGAGATACTGTTTCATAATGATCTACAAAAGAAAGAAGCTGAACTCATTAAAATTGAAGACCAGTACGGCTTAACCGACGATAACTTTGATGCCTTTGACGAACTCATCACCGAATACGAGCGTGACGACACTTT
>NZ_LWGE01001887.1:0-304 GCF_001635315.1 Oleiphilus sp. HI0123 | reverse complement strand
GGTTGATAAAACAGATATACAGAATAATCATGCACTTTACCTAATGCTCAATAAGCCTAAGGGCGTTGTATGCGCAACCAAGGATAAGCAACACAAAACTGTGATTGACTTACTTCCTTACGATTTTAAGGATCAATTGCATATAGCCGGTCGTCTTGATTTAAACTCTACCGGCCTTGTATTGCTTACAAATGACGGAGAATGGTCAAGACAACTAAGCGATGCTAATTGCGGAGTACTTAAAAGATATCGTGTTCGACTGGCCAAGCCTATAAGCCATGAATATATAAAAGCCTTTGCTGAA
>NZ_LWGE01001886.1:0-312 GCF_001635315.1 Oleiphilus sp. HI0123 | reverse complement strand
ATGGTCTGTACATCTACAACGCAGGTGATGATTCAATCGATACTGACCAGGGTTATATCGGCACTCTTTCAAACGTTTACGTTCAGCAAGTTGTTGTTGATGATGAGATTGACTCACGTGCAATCGAAGCTGACTCGCACAGCACTGACGATTCAGGCACACCAATTGCTAAGCCAACGCTTGAAAATGCAACACTAGATACAATCGGTCGCGCTATTCGTCTTCGTGAAGGTACAGGCTACGTATTTGACAACGTGCAAGTTAATGTTAAGTCTTCAAGTGCTGATGCATCACTAATTGGTACACAGGTTG
>NZ_LWGE01001885.1:0-1480 GCF_001635315.1 Oleiphilus sp. HI0123 | reverse complement strand
CGTTTTCCTTGTAACTATAGGTATGCTCAAAAGGTTCGCGTCCGAAATGTCCATAGGCAGCAGTAATTTGGTACATCGGATAAAGCAATTCTAGTTGATTCTGGATTGCATAAGGTCGAAGATCGAAAACTTCACGGATTATTTTCGCGAGCTCGATATCTGAAACTTTACCAGTTCCAAAAGTATTAACAGAAATAGAAGTTGGTTCAGCAACGCCGATAGCATAAGAAACCTGGATTTCACAACGATCAGCTAAACCCGCAGCAACGACGTTCTTGGCAACATAGCGGCCCATGTAAGCAGCAGAGCGGTCAACTTTTGAAGGGTCNTTTCCAGAGAATGCGCCGCCACCATGTCGTGCCATACCGCCGTAGGTATCAACGATAATCTTACGGCCTGTTAAGCCAGCATCACCGACTGGCCCACCAATTACAAAGTTGCCGGTTGGGTTGATGTGATACAAAGTATTGTCACTTAGCCACTCAGCAGGTAGAACAGGTTTGATAATGTTTTCTAATACTGCTTCACGCAAGTCTTCTAAAGAGATGCTAGGGTCGTGTTGCGTGGACAAAACCACAGCATCCACTTTTGGTGTTTCACCTTCGTAGTTGATGGTCACCTGAGACTTAGCATCTGGACGCAACCAGGGTAGTGTACCGTTCTGGCGAAGCTCAGATTGACGTTGTACCAATAGGTGTGCGTAATAAACGGGAGCGGGCATTAAGCTTGGTGTTTCATTTGTTGCGTAGCCGAACATTAGGCCTTGATCACCAGCACCCTGGTCTTCAGGTTTAGAGCGGTCAACTCCCATGTTGATATCGACTGACTGTTTACCTATGCCATTAAGTACCGCACACGTAGCGCCATCAAAGCCAACATCAGAGCTGTTATAGCCGATGCCAGTAATCACGTCTCGAACAATGTCTTCTAGGTCTACATAGCAGGAAGTAGTCACTTCTCCGGCAACAACGGCCATGCCGGTTTTAACTAGCGTTTCGACGGCAACACGGGCAAGTGGGTCGCGGGCAATGATAGCATCGAGTACTGCATCAGAGATCTGATCTGCAACCTTATCCGGGTGGCCTTCTGATACAGATTCAGAAGTAAATATACTGTATTCGCTCATAGTCGTTTCCTGCACAAATTAGTTAATACTGCTATTGATAGGTTTTATGAATTTTCGTAATTGAATTTGAAAGCCATTACGGAGGCCGATAAATGCATTTTTTTCTTCAATAAAGCCAGCACGTTCTGCCCAGCTAAGTAATTCTTGGGCTTCAAAGCCAAGCCAAAGGTCTCCACAGCTTTCACGAGCCCATTCCTGATTGTGGTGGGCTAAATCACAAATAACCAATGAACTGCCAGGCTTTAAAATTGCATAGACATCAATAAATATTTGAGCAGGGGCGGGAACATGATGTAAAACCATATTCATGACAGCTGCGTCTACTTGCGGCCTTTCGTTTTTGTTGCACAAGTT
>NZ_LWGE01001884.1:0-449 GCF_001635315.1 Oleiphilus sp. HI0123 | reverse complement strand
ATGATGCGCGTAGCTGAGGCAGACTTACGCAAAGTGCTGCCAAACTTTGATGCCAATAACCTTGTTGGCAACAACATCGATGTTTTCCACAAAAACCCTGCACACCAACGCAGTATGCTTGAGCGTCTGACCAGTACATATCAAACTGAAATTAAGGTCGGTGTACGTACCTTTGGCCTAACTGCGACACCTATATATGGCGAAGACCAAACTCGCTTGGGTACCGTCGTTGAATGGTCAGATAGAACTGATGAGGTTGCGCTAGAAGGTGAAATTAACAGTTTGATAAATGCCGCCAACGATGGAGACCTTCGACAACGAATTGACCTAACAGGTAAAAGCGGCTTCTTCGAAAACCTCAGTAATGGCTTAAACTCACTAATGGACAAGACATCCGAGTTTGTCAGTGAAGTCGGTGTTATTTTTGAAGCAATGTCTGAAGGTGACCT
>NZ_LWGE01001883.1:0-429 GCF_001635315.1 Oleiphilus sp. HI0123 | reverse complement strand
GTCTTCGTCAATGTATTAATTTCAGCTAATGCTTTCGCACAAGATGCCGCTGCTAATGAAGCGGGGGCCGATATACGTATGCTGATCGATATCTCCGGGAGCATGAAGAAGAATGATCCGGCCAACTTGCGAATCCCGGCGGTTAACCTATTAACTGAGCTGATTCCCGATGGCGATGAAGCGGGTGTTTGGACTTTTGGTCAATGGGTTAATAATTTGGTCAAGTTAAAAGCTGTTGATGAGCAATGGCGTCTTGACGCTAAAGAAAAAGCAAAGAAAATCAATTCTGTAGCGCTATATACAAATATTGGGGCAGTGCTTGAGAAGGCTTCTGATGATTTTTATAAAGAAGGTAAGGACTTCTCGAATACTCATTTCATTCTACTGACTGATGGCATGGTCGATATTGATAAAGACCCCGAGAAAAAT
>NZ_LWGE01001882.1:0-2939 GCF_001635315.1 Oleiphilus sp. HI0123 | reverse complement strand
TACCTGAGGTCTCGGTATGGCTCCCTGAAACTTGTTCTTATCGTTTGCTATTTGAAGGGAAGCCGCTACCCCAGTGGCACCCCTTGATCGCGGGTAGCAAAATTATGATGCATGAAAATCACATTTCGGTGCGCTCAAAAGCAATCAGCGAAAGCCTGGTTTCAGAAGACGATTGGGAAGACTACATAATTTAGTTTGTTATGGCTGTCAGGCAGATGAACTACACTAAAAATTGCGAATTAATAATGAGATGGGCTCGCTCGATCTTGTTTAGTTGATATAGGCTTAAGGATAGATAGTTGGAAAGTTTTTCATACCTTGCTGCGTGGGCAGTGTACCTGATTTCCGCGCTCGTGATGATTGCCGTATTTTGGCGAATGACCAGAAATCTCAAGCTACGTCGAACCCGGCGATCTTTAAGGGTTCTGGTTGCCGTCCTCTTGTTAACGCCTATCAATATTGCGACAGATGCAAGTATTTGGCTGGCACCCGCCTACCTTGTTGGTGCTTATGACTGGGTTTTGGGTCACACAGATAAAGCGCTTCAAGCAGGGGTTTATATTGCCGCCGCTTATGCATTAATGATCGTTGTGGTGATGTTGGAATCGGTTATGAGAAGACTCTTGGGTATGGAGAAGGCTGGATGAGTGGTATCGAAACAGGCTTGTATCAGCATTATAAGGGGGCTGAATACGAGGTACTTGGCCTGGTCACGCATAGCGAGACAGAGGAAAAGTTGGTTGTCTATAGAGCTTTATATGGCGAGTTTGGATTGTGGGTGCGTCCTTTAGATATGTTTAAAGAGTCAGTGTCCATCAACGGTCTAGAGCAAGATCGCTTTAAGCTCATCAATGCCTATAACGTCGAGCTAGGAAAACATTTACCTTCATCACTCTAAACTTAGTGAAACACACTAATCTTCTATAAAAACAACAGGTAAGCGTTAATTTAAGAGAAAATACTTTTAATATCGCATTGTTGTTGTTGTAAAACCTGCTATAAATTATCTATGTTCGACTAATTTTGTCCATAATGCCTCATTTGTTTGGGCCGGGATCATGCAGGGGAATCTATGAACTCCAAACTATCATTTGCGCGCCAGGTGATAACGCAAAAGCTGAGAGGGCTTAGCCTTATTAAGCGTATGTTGACACTGGCGGTCTTCGTCAATGTATTAATTTCAGCTAATGCTTTCGCACAAGATGCCGCTGCTAATGAAGCGGGGGCCGATATACGTATGCTGATCGATATCTCCGGGAGCATGAAGAAGAATGATCCGGCCAACTTGCGAATCCCGGCGGTTAACCTATTAACTGAGCTGATTCCCGATGGCGATGAAGCGGGTGTTTGGACTTTTGGTCAATGGGTTAATAATTTGGTCAAGTTAAAAGCTGTTGATGAGCAATGGCGTCTTGACGCTAAAGAAAAAGCAAAGAAAATCAATTCTGTAGCGCTATATACAAATATTGGGGCAGTGCTTGAGAAGGCTTCTGATGATTTTTATAAAGAAGGTAAGGACTTCTCGAATACTCATTTCATTCTACTGACTGATGGCATGGTCGATATTGATAAAGACCCCGAGAAAAATGCCTCAGAACGTGAGCGTATTCTAACTTCAGTGATGGCTACCTTTAAAGAGAAGGGCGCCAAGATTCATTCAATCTCTTTGTCAAAAAATGCTGATAAATCCTTAATGGATAAGTTAGCTATTCAAACGGGTGGACAATCGGCGGTTGCCGAGACCCCTGAAGACCTGACTCGAATTTTTCTCCAAGCTCTTGAACAGGCCGTTCCTAGTGAGCAGGTACCTATCGAGGGAAATGAGTTTGTTATCGATTCTAGCATCGAAGAATTTACTGCTTTGATCTTTAGAGGGGATGGCAGCATTCCGACCGAAATTCTATCTCCTGATGAAAAAGTATATAGCTATGAAAACCAGGGTGAGGATATCAAATGGTATCAGGATAAAGGTTATGACTTGATTACTGTCAGTCGTCCTTTAGAAGGCACGTGGAAGATTAACTCCGAAGTTCAACCAGGAAGCCAGGTGACAGTGGTTAGTAACTTGCAGCTTAATGTTAGCAAACTACCGGTCAATTTCTTCGCTGGTGATCCCTTGAATGTTGACGTTAGCTTTAGTGAAGAAGGGAAGACAGTTACTAATCCTGATTTTTTGCAGTTATTAGATGTGCAGCTGCAGCTTAAAACAGAAAGCAATAAAACGGCTAAGAAGTCTATGTCGGATGAGGTTCCTGAAGACGGCGTTTTTAGAGAAGCTATTCGTAAGTTAAGTAAGGTCGGTCAGTATGAAGTGACGGTCTTGGTTGATGGGAAAACCTTTAAGCGTAAGAAACGCCAGATTATTAATTTGAGAGCGCCTTTTGATTTTGAATTTTCGGTTAAAGGGGAAGGAGATGAAGCTCATTATGCGCTAGTGGTCACGCCGATGAGTGAGACGATATCTCTGACTGATACCAATATATTTGCGAAGGTAAATGCTCCTGATGGGAGTAGTTTAATCAATGCCTTGGAATTAGATGCCGAGGCGGGGCGCTGGGTATTACCGATTAAGCCAGATAAAGGCGATGGCTTGTATAAAGTGGCTGTTAAGGTAAAGGCCGAGACGATTGAAGGAAAGAAATTCAAGTTCAAGCCTAAGCCTTTTGAGGCTGAGTTCCCGATACCGGCGGGTGCTTCAAATAATATCGTGTCAGTGAACGAGCAAGAAGATGCCCCAGAAGAGTTGCCTGCAGAGGCAATTGCGGAAGAAAAGGTAGAAGAGCCGAAAGCTGAAGAACCTAAAGAGGAAGCGAAAGAAGAGCTGCCTCAGCCAGCCGAAGAGCCCGTTAAGGANGAGGTGGAAGAGCCTGTTGAAGAGCCCGAAGCGGAAGAAGAGCTGGTAGAAGAGTCAGAAGACGATATGATGATTTGGTTTATTA
>NZ_LWGE01001881.1:0-624 GCF_001635315.1 Oleiphilus sp. HI0123 | reverse complement strand
TTGGCCAGCGGAGATCGACGATTTGGGTTATACCGATGCGCAAATGAAAACCAGCACGATGATTCGTGATATGCGGATTACCCGCGGTGGGGTGATTCGTGTCTTAGCGGCAGAAAAGCTCGGTGAGCATGCGGCGGTGGTATTGACCCCAGTTGACGTGCTGGGTGGGCAAAGTATTGAGTGGCGCTGCGAGACAAATGTCTCGGTATCCGGCGACTTATGTCGTTACCAAGAAGGCGCATCGTTTTACCGTTAGCCGCGTGGCCCCCTTTGTGTGGAAAAATTAGCGAAGCGGTGCACGTTTACTTGCGGTATTGACCTGCTATGCTCAAATAACGGTGGCCGTAATGCGTGTGAGGTGTTGCCATGCACAGCATTAAACAAAAAGTGACAACGCGCTGGCGCGACATGAAGCATGCGCTCCATTGGTGGGGTATTGCGCATTTAGCTAGCCCATTAAAAGGCGAGATCGCGTTGAGCCGATTTTTAGCCTATTACCACCTTGAGCGTGAAGACATCATTGCGCGCGCGCATCAACAGGCCGCGTTATTTGCCAATGATCACGGTAGCGATTGCCGCGATTTGTAATAGTAACCACAGAGTTTGCGTCCCGACTTGAAAACG
>NZ_LWGE01001880.1:0-373 GCF_001635315.1 Oleiphilus sp. HI0123 | reverse complement strand
CCCCACCAACAGGAACAATAATAAAAAACGCCATTGAATGTTCATGGTGATACGTCCTATTGCTGATCGCGGCTGCTCACTGAAGCAAACACTTCAGCCGAACCGTCTTTTTTTAGCAACCACACCTGGTAAGGCATAAACCTGTCGCCCATTTCCATCCCGGGGCTGCCCGCCGGCATGCCCGGCACGCTCAGGCCGATGGCACCCGCCGGTGGATTTTCCAGAAACTGCTGAACGAAGCGCGCGGGGATATGACCTTCGAACACATAGCCGTCACTCGTCACCGCCGTGTGGCAGGAGTGGTATTCAGGGTGACCGACTATATGGGGTCCTAGGGATTTTGCCTCCATATATTGCAAAAACCAATATATGG
>NZ_LWGE01001879.1:0-1004 GCF_001635315.1 Oleiphilus sp. HI0123 | reverse complement strand
GCTTTGCACATATGTTTGTCCTGGTAAGTATGAGTACGGTCCGATTCTACGAGAGAATCTGACTCGAATCGAAATTGAGGGTTGATCATGGGACTTAGAACAGTTTTAGATAAAATGGAGCCCCATTTCGAGAAAGGGGGCAAGTACGAGAAGTGGTATGCGCTTTACGAAGCTGCTGACACCATTTTTTATTCGCCATCAAGTGTAACCAAAACCACATCTCATGTTAGAGATGGTCTCGACCTTAAGCGTATTATGATTACGGTTTGGTTGTGCGCATTCCCTGCTATGTTTTTTGGTATTTGGAACGTCGGTTTCCAGGCAAATACTGCTATAGCGGCTGGGCTGGGTACTATACCAACCGATTGGCATAGCATGTTTTTCATTGGCCATGATGCGTCAAATATTCTTCATAACTTCGTATATGGCGCAGCATACTATATACCTATCTACCTGACAGTGTTTGTAGTGGGTGGTTTTTGGGAAGTGTTGTTTGCCACCGTGCGTAAGCATGAAGTTAACGAAGGCTTTTTTGTTACTTCAATACTATTTACCTTAATCGTTCCAGCTGATATCCCCTTGTGGCAGGTTGCTCTAGGTATTTCCTTTGGTGTTGTTGTTGGTAAGGAAATTTTTGGCGGTACAGGCAAGAACTTCTTGAACCCAGCCTTAACTGGTCGTGCGTTTTTGTTCTTTGCATACCCTGCCGAGATTTCGGGCGACGCAGTTTGGACTGCTGTCGACGGCTTTAGTGGCGCGACGCCTCTAAGCATTGTTGCAGCCAGCGGAATTGAAGGTCTTAACCAATCAGTTTCATGGGTCGACGCGTTCTTAGGCTTTATTCAGGGCTCAATTGGTGAAACTTCGACGCTAGCGATTATGATTGGCGGTTTTGCATTGCTTGCAACCAAAATTGCTTCCTGGCGTATCGTTGTTGGTGTATTTGGTGGTATGACAGCAATGTCACTTATCTTCAATATGATCGGCTCTGACACTAACCCTAT
>NZ_LWGE01001878.1:0-1147 GCF_001635315.1 Oleiphilus sp. HI0123 | reverse complement strand
CGAGAGTGAGTTGCCATTGTTGGCGAAGGTAAAGTCTTCGCGGTCATAGCCATCTTGCGAAGAGCCATTCTGCCAGCCATGGAAATAAATAACCGTTGGCTTCGAGTCGTCATAGTAATTACTAATGGTTTCGTTAATCGTGCCATCAGCCTCAATTGCTTTGACCTGATTCTCTGCGCCATTTTGCACCCTAGCCCAGTGCAGGCCATAGTCTAGAAATTCCTCTCCAGCCGCTAATGCGATATCAGAACAGGCAAGCGTCAGGCCTAGTGTCATGACCTTGAGTGGATGAGTATTAAAGAAAGATTTAGGTTTCATAATTTCCCCGTTTTTATGTTTGTTTTGGGTACTTCTTATTGTTCCTTTAGTGCTACAACACGCCACCTTCTTGTGGCGAAACTACAGACTAAAAAACAAATACTTAGAAGGCTTTGGCAAAAATGGGCAAACTAGGTTGTTTAGGTTAAAAGGTATTTATTCGGGCTGGATATTCGAATTTTAGTTGGGTTGTTATTTACTCTGACTCGTTGACTTTCGCACGATCAACCTCGTGCTAACCCGCCTGCGAGCCGTGGAAGGCTCTGCCTACAGATTTGGAGACCACCGCCCCTTCGTTCAAAGCGTCTTCAGTAAATCTGACTGATAATCTTCGATGCTCACGCTCAAACCCAAGCTTTGTATTTTTTCTTCCAGTTCGCGTAAGTCAGTTTTTAGCTGATTGATAGTGAGCGTATTGTCATCCAGCTCATATACCTGAATAGAAGCTTTCAAGTGATAATATTTGATGATAAACGCTTGGTGATTGTTCTGTTCCAACGCTTGGTTTAAGGCTTTTGATTTTCGGTAAATTGCATTGAGCTCTTGTTTAAGCTGCCAGACATACCAAACTTCCGACATAAACGGCGTATTCCGGTTTCGGTATAAAGTATTTAGCACAAGCGCTACGGCAGACACTACACCCACCAGATTCAGAACGAAATTTGAACCTCCAGGTTCCCCAACTAAATGAATCAGTAGGGTTGATACGCTAAGCGCGATCGCCAATAAAGCAACAATGCTTCCAGCAATCACCCAGTTAAGGTGCTTTCGATAAGTTGTTTTATCAATATTCTGTAAATTCATATTCTTCTAACTAAAACCTCTAAAT
>NZ_LWGE01001877.1:0-7440 GCF_001635315.1 Oleiphilus sp. HI0123 | reverse complement strand
AAAACGTTTTTTAGGAATGATCTTAGCTGCACTGGCAATCCAGTTTATTCTGGATGGCTTGCGAGTATTTACTTAATGTCGGCGAATCAGCTTATGCTGCTATAAGGAATCAAAGCTTATTAAGCGCATTTTCAAGAGAAATGCTTTTTAGGTTTTGTGCCTCGGCAACGTTCTTGTTACAGAGCTCCCCATTAACAATATTCAGACCTTTCATAAAGCCCGGGTTCGTTTCCAGTGCTTTACGACAACCTCTATTAGCAAGCTCGATTACGTAAGGCGCTGTAGCGTTCGTTAAAGCTAGAGTTGAACTTCGTGCAACGGCTCCGGGCATATTGGCGACGCAATAATGTACGACATTATTTATTGTGAATACTGGCTTTTCATGAGTTGTAGGTTTTGAGGTTTCAATACATCCACCTTGGTCTATCGCCACATCTACGATCACGCTGCCGCTTTTCATCTGGCTTAGGTCAGTTTTAGTAATTAGCTTTGGGGCGGTAGCGCCGGGAATTAGCACAGCCCCAATAACAAGGTCGCAGTGAGGTAGGAGTTTGAGTAGGGCTGCGCGACTTGCGTATAGAGTTTTGATGCTGTTGCCAAACTCGCTTTCTAGTGTTCTTAGTGTTTCAATCGATTTATCGAATACGGTTACGTCGCTCCCCATGCCAACAGCGATTTTAGCAGCATTGCGGCCGACAACTCCGCCACCAAGTATCAGAACGCGTGCCGGTTCGACACCGGGGGCACCACTTAAGAGTACGCCGCGACCTCCCTGCGATTTCTCAAGGCAGTGAGCGCCTGCCTGAATTGACATTCGGCCAGCAATCTCTGACATTGGTGTAAGAAGAGGAAGGTGTCCCGCAGCATCGGAAACCGTCTCATAGGCGATGCACGTTGCTTTACTATCTAGCAAGTCGCTTGTTTGCTGAAGATCTGGTGCAAGGTGTAAATATGTAAACAGTATATGACCTGCGGTGAGCTGGCTGCGCTCCCAGGCTTGCGGCTCCTTTACCTTAAGAATCAGGTTTGCTTGGTGAAAAATATCAACAGCAGATTCGAGCACAGTCGACCCTGCGTCAAGGTATTCTTGGTTTGAAAAACCGGATCCTAATCCTGCATCTTTCTCTATAAAAACCTTATGTCCATGAGAATAGAGCTCGTGAGCAATGTTAGGCGTCATGGCGACGCGGAATTCGTTATTTTTGACTTCTTTTGGTACACCAATACGCATTGCTGACTCCTTTAAAAAACGCCAGATATGTTATTAGTATAGCTGTATTTTTAGCGGATGAAGAACGACGTAAGGGGAAGAGGAGGGGGAGTTTGTTTGAAAAGCTCCACCTCTAAGATCCTGGTTTGGGGTCTTAGAGGTGGGTACTAAGCACTCGTTAGCCGCGACGGCGAAATAGTGGTTGATTCATAAAGCTTGCTGCTTGATAAGATTCAGTAAAGTCGGACAAGCCTTCTTGTGCGACCTCAATATCTTTGTCTTCTCGAACTGCATATGCGTCAAAACCGCAGCGTTTCAGATAGAAAAGCTGGTCGTGAAGAATGTCGCCAATTGCACGAATTTCACCCTCAAAGTTCAAACGGTCGCGAAGTATACGAGCATAGGAGTAGCCGCGCCCGTCAACAAACTTAGGGAAGTTTATTGCAATAGCAGGAAGCTTATCCAGGTAGGGTGCAAGCGCTTCCGGTTCTTCGTCGCTGTCGAGCCAAACGCCAACTTCAGAAGCATCAATGCATCCAGGGTTTTCAAGCAAATAGTTTAAGGGAACAAATACCTGGCTCTGCTCAAGCTTGCCTGAAAAACCTTTATCTAGAATTTGCCACGCATCATCGACAATCTTATCTACTTTAATCAGCCTTGGCATATACGCGCTCCTTAAAAGGTAGCATTCCAATTCTACGGAATGTATCAATAAACAGTTCTTCTTCAGTTCGGTTTTCAATATAAACGTTGATAATCTTTTCAACGACTTCAGGCATCTGAGCTCTAGCGAAGGACGGGCCTAATATTTTGCCAATGGCGGCATCTTTACCCGAGTTTCCACCTAGAGATACCTGATAGAATTCTTCGCCGCGCTTATCAACACCGAGAATTCCAATGTTACCCACATGGTGATGACCGCAAGCGTTCATACAGCCTGATATATTTAAATCGATCTCGCCGATGTCATAGACATAATCTAGATCATCAAACTTGATTTGAATCTGCTCAGCTACTGGTATTGATTTGGCGTTTGCAAGGCCACAAAAGTCGCCGCCTGGGCAGCAAATAATGTCTGTAATCATGCCAAGGTTAGGCGTTGCAAAACCAGCTGCTTTAGCCTCACTCCATAATTCAAACAACATATTCTGAGGAACGTCTGCAAGAACAATGTTCTGGTCGTGTGTTACACGGACTTCACCAAAACTATACTTATCAGCCATGTCTGCAATTGTATCAACCTGCTTGTCAGATGCATCGCCTGGTGGTGTGCCCGTTTTCTTAAGTGTTAGCGTAACGATCGAGTAGCCAGGCTTTTTATGGTCATTGACATTACGCTTGATCCAATTGGCAAAGCCTTTGTGCTCGTCTTGTTGCTTAACAAAGCTTTCACTATTATCAGCAAGCGATTGGTATGCTGGTTCTGTAAAGAAGTTTTTTACACGGTCAATTTCTTCATTGGTCAGTGTTGTCGCTCCATCCTTGATATGCTCCCATTCAGCTTCAACGCGTTCTGCGAACTTGGCGGGTGTAAGGGCTTTTACAAGGATTTTAATACGAGCTTTGTATTTGTTGTCGCGGCGACCGTGAATATTGTAGACACGCAAGATCGCATCGAGATAACTAAGCAGGTGCTTCTCGGGTAAAAACTCACGAATTACCGAGGCAATGATTGGCGTACGGCCTAGCCCACCACCGGCCAAAACTTTAAAGCCAATTTCACCTGCATCGTTCTTAACAAGCTCCAGAGCAATATCATTCACTAGAGACTCAGTACGATCTGTATCACCACAAGCGTTTACCGAGATTTTGAATTTACGTGGCAAGAATGCAAACTCAGGATGGAAAGTCGACCACTGACGTATGATCTCGCAGTAAGGGCGCGGGTCTAACAATTCATTCGCTGCCACACCGGCAAACTGGTCAGTCGTGGTGTTACGAATACAATTGCCACTCGTTTGAATGGAATGCATTTCAACACTACGAAGCTCGTCAAGAATGTCTGGGACATCTTTTAGCTCGGGCCAGTTGAATTGGACGTTTTGGCGAGTAGTAAAGTGCAGGTAGCCTTTGTCGTAGTCACGACTGATTGAAGCGAGCTTCCTAAGCTGTGTGGAAGACAGCATGCCGTAAGGTACGGCGACCCGAAGCATAGGTGCTAATCGCTGGACGTATAGACCGTTTTGCAGACGTAAAGGCAAAAAGTCGTCACCTGCCAAAGTCCCTTCAAGAAAGCGTTGGGTTTGACCGCGGAACTGCTGAACCCGTTCCTGGACGATCTGTTTGTCGTAACCATCGTATTTGTACATTTAGTGCGTCTCAATCGTACTTGCTTAATATAATTTAGCCCAAAGCAGCCTGGGGCCATTTTTGCGGGCGCTAAGGGTATCAGTTTTTAATAAGCGGTTAAATAACCAGCTTATATAAGTTTGTTTAGCTATTACGGGTTTTGGTTATATNAAAGCCGTTTTTTAGCGATTAATCATAGTTTAGTACCGGACTCAACCATTTTTCTGCTTCAGTGATAGACATTGATTTACGCTTAGCGTAATCCTCGACCTGGTCTTTGGTAATTTTTCCAACAGAAAAATATTTTGAATCAGGGTGGGAATAATAAAACCCACTAACTGAAGCTGCAGGTGTCATTGCAAAGTGTTCGGTTAATGAAATTCCGGCACTGTTTTCGGGTTCCAGTAGCTTGAACAGCTCGGTCTTTTCAGTATGATCAGGGCAAGCAGGGTAGCCCGGAGCAGGGCGGATACCGCGGTATTTTTCTTTAATCAAGGCGTCGTTATCAAAGCTTTCATCTCCAGCGTAAGCCCAGAACTCTTTACGAACTCTTTCGTGCATACGCTCAGCGAAAGCTTCGGCTAGGCGGTCAGCTAGCGCTTTGACCATAATCGCGTTGTAGTCGTCATGTTTTGCTTCGAACTCGGTGGCAAGTTCTTCAGCACCGATTCCAGCGGTGACTGCAAAGCCACCGATATAGTCATTGAGACCCGTTTCTTTAGGTGCAATAAAGTCAGCTAGTGATAAGCTAAATTGATTGCCCGCTTTGTCAGATTGCTGGCGTAGGTGATTCAGGCTTAGATTTACCTTAGATCGACTTTCGTCTGCAAATACAGTAATTTCATCATCGCCTTGAGCGTTTGCTGGCCAAAATCCGATAACAGCCTTGGCTTTTAGTTTTTTATTGCTTATCAGATCCTTGAGCATTTTTTGTGCATCATTGAAAAGACTCTGAGCAGCTTCACCGATATGCTCATCTTTTAATATTTTCGGGTATTTTCCAACCAGGTCCCACGTGATAAAAAACGGAGTCCAATCGATATAGTCAACTAATTCTTCAAGTGGGTAGTCTTCAAAGATTTTGGTGCCGGTAAATTTCGGCTTAGGTGGTTCGTAGCCGCTCCAATCAAGTGACAGCTTGTTTGCTACTGCTTTTTCATAGCTTAGGAAGCTGGACTTGGCGCTGCGGTTTTTACGACGTTCGCGTACCGTCTCATATTCCACCTTCACGTTCTCGACAAAGGTGTCACGCTGTGTATCACTTAACAAAGAGGTAGCAACACTGACACTACGTGAGGCATCTGTGACATAGACTGAAATATTATTTTGATACTGAGGTTCTATCTTCACAGCGGTGTGAGCCTTAGAGGTCGTTGCACCACCGATCATTAGTGGTATATCCAAGCCTTCTCGCTGCAGCTCTTTTGCGATATGGACCATTTCGTCAAGCGACGGTGTGATTAGGCCACTAACTCCAATAATGTCTACATTATGTTCTTTGGCGGCAGCAAGTATTTTATCGGCAGGAACCATTACACCAAGATCTATTACTTCATAGTTGTTGCACTGTAAAACGACACCAACGATATTCTTGCCGATATCATGTACATCGCCTTTAGCGGTGGCCATTAGGATTTTACCCTTGGTCGTTTGTTTATCACTTTTTTCTGCTTCAATGAAGGGGACGAGATGTGCGACTGACTGTTTCATTACCCGGGCGCTTTTAACGACTTGTGGTAAGAACATTTTACCTTCGCCAAATAGGTCGCCTACGACATTCATTCCATCCATTAAAGGGCCTTCGATGACCTCAATTGGTCTCGCTGCTTTGACGCGAGCTTCTTCGGTATCTTCTGTAATAAAGGTGGTAATACCTTTAACAAGCGCGTGTTCGAGTCGCTTTTCGACAGGCAGCTTACGCCACTCTAGATCCTCTTTCTTCTTCTCACCGGCTTCACCGCGGAAATTATCAGCTATTTCAAGAAGTCGATCAGTTGAGTCGTCCCGTCTATTTAGGACAACATCTTCGACGCGCTCTTTTAGCTCTGGATCAATATCGTCATAGATAACTAGTTGTCCGGGATTGACGATACCCATGTTCATACCGGCTTTTATGGCGTGATAAAGAAAGACGGAATGAATAGCCTCGCGTACTGGGTTGTTGCCGCGGAAGGAAAACGAGACGTTACTAACGCCACCAGAGACACTTGCATAGGGTAGGTTTTGACGAATCCAGCGAGTAGCTTCGATAAAGTCAACGGCGTAGTTGTTATGTTCTTCGATACCTGTTGCGACCGCAAAAATATTCGGGTCAAAAATAATATCTTCAGGAGGCATGCCTAAGCCAACCAATACGTCGTATGAGCGCTTACAAATCTCTATCTTACGATCTAAGGAGTCGGCCTGACCCTTCTCATCGAAAGCCATCACTACCGCGGCCGCACCGTAACGAATACAGGCTTTCGCATGATCGATAAATTGCTCTTCGCCTTCCTTCAAGCTAATTGAGTTAACGACAGCCTTCCCTTGTACGCAACGCAGTCCGGCCTCAATTACTTCCCACTTAGAGGAGTCAATCATAATTGGTGCTTTGGAGATATCTGGTTCTGAAGCGACGAGGTTGAGAAAGTGGACCATCGCTTCTTTGGATTCCAGCATGCCTTCATCCATATTGATATCGATGATTTGTGCGCCGTTTTCAACTTGCTGTCTTGCAACGTCGAGTGCTTCTTCAAACTCTTCGTCTTTAATAAGCCTCAAAAACTTCTTTGAACCAGTAACGTTAGTGCGCTCACCGACATTAATGAATAGTGAGTCTTCATCTGTAACAAAAGCTTCTAAGCCGGAAAGGCGAAGTTTGGGTTTGATCTGTGGAATAGCCCTTGTACTGTGTTTCTCCATACGTCGTGCGATTTCAGCAATGTGCTCTGGTGTTGAACCGCAGCAGCCACCGATAATGTTGATTAAATTATCTTTTGCGAAGGTCTCAACGATATCGGCCATTTCTTCAGGTGTTTGATCGTATTCACCAAACTCATTCGGCAGGCCTGCGTTAGGGTGGGCGCTAACATAGCATTCGCCCTTGGTAGATAACTCTTCAATGTAGGGCCGAAGTGCATCGGCACCCAGAGCGCAGTTAAAACCGATGCTCAGAGGCTTGCAGTGCTTAACAGATATTAGGAAGGCCTCAGCTGTCTGCCCGGACAGAGTACGGCCCGAGGCGTCAGTGATGGTGCCTGAAATCATGATTGGCAGTTTCAGTTTGGAATCCTGAAAGTATTGTTCAACTGCATAAATAGCTGCTTCAGCATTAAGCGTATCGAATATGGTCTCGATCATGATTATGTCGGCACCGCCTTTTACCAAGGCATCGGTGGCTTCATAATAATTGTCGTAAAGCTCTTCGAAAGTGACGTTTCTAAAACCCGGGTCGTTAACGTCGGGGCTAATGGATGCCGTACGTGATGTTGGGCCAACGACACCTGCAACAAATCTTGGCTTGTCGGGCGTTTCAGCGGTCTTCTTCTCCGCTTCTTCACGTGCAATACGTGCAGCTTCGAAATTTAACTCGTATACAAGCTCTTCCATGCCATAGTCAGCTTGGGAAACTTTGGTCGAGTTGAAAGTGTTTGTTTCAATTATATCTGCGCCTGCATCTAGATATTGTTTATGGATGCTAGCAATGGCGTCTACTTGAGTCAGGCATAATAGGTCATTATTGCCTTTAACTTCCGAAGGGTGGTCTTTGAACCTTTCACCGCGATAGTCTTCCTCTTCAAACTTAAAGCGCTGGATCATTGTTCCGGTAGCGCCATCCAGTATTAGGATGCGCTTGCTTAGCGCGTCGTTCAAAAGCTGAGTTCTATTTTGTATGTTGGACATTAAATGTGTATTCCCAAAATAAGGTGAAATAGCACGCAATTCTATGCGATGTTGTAGAA
>NZ_LWGE01001876.1:0-1362 GCF_001635315.1 Oleiphilus sp. HI0123 | reverse complement strand
AGCTTGAGAGATGAGTTTATGGACTTTTGCGACGAACGTAACCTCGACGCGATCATTGAACCTTTGCGCTAGCAAACTTATTTAACTTAACACTACACAGCAACTAAGGGCTACGCATAAAATGGTAACTTTAAACGAAAAGGTCGGTGCCTTCACTGCCGCAGCAACGTCAGAAACAGAGATAACGAATGACAGCTTAAAGGGCAAAAATACGGTTATTTATTTTTACCCAAAAGACAACACGCCAGGCTGCACAACTGAAGGCCAGGAGTTCAGGGACTCAATTAAAGAATTTGAAGCCTGCAACACTCAGATTCTAGGTGTTTCAAGAGACTCTATGCGCACTCACGAGAACTTTAAAAAGAAACATGAATTCCCTTTTGAGTTAATCAGTGATCCGGAAGAAGAATTTTGTAAGCTTTTTGACGTAATTAAACTTAAAAAGCTTTACGGCAAAGAATATATGGGAATTGAACGCAGCACCTTTATCATCAATGCAGAAGGCACTCTTGTTAAGGAATGGCGCAAAGTAAAAGTCAAAGGCCATGTTGCTGAAGTACTCAAGGCTTGCAAAAGTCTCTAGTCAAAAGAAGTGGCGCCATAACAAGCGCCACTATTACTAAATTTCGCTAGTTTAGATAGAAGTTTCTACTCCCCCTCTTCTTGGCCAGGCAGTGACAACAGCCTTTATCATCGTAGCCAGAGGGATGGCAAAAAACACGCCCCACACCCCCCAGATACCACCAAAAAATAATACCGATACAATTATTACCGCTGGGTGAAGATTAACAACCTCTGAAAATAGCAATGGAACTAGAACGTTTCCATCGATCACCTGAATCACCAGAAAAATTAGCATGACGTAGTAAAACTCTTCATGCAGGCCAAATTGGAATAAGGCAATGAGCGCTACGGGTATTGTCACCAATATGGCACCAATGTAAGGAATAACAACAGATAAGCCAACCAGAATAGCCAATAGAGCCCCATAATTAAGACCCATAAAAATAAAGCCAATATATGTTGTTCCACCTACAACCGCGATTTCAACAAACTTTCCTCGAACATAGTTTGCGAACTGGAGATTCATCTCCTCCCAAACCTGAGTCATTAAGCGCCTATTCTTGGGCAAGATACCGACAATAGAGTTAACGATTGAGTCTCTGTCTTTAACAAAGAAAAAAACCAACAAGGGCACGACAATCAAATAGATCATAGCCGTGATAAACACGGGAACACCCTCAATAGATTGTGACACTAACCACTGACCGAAATTAGCAACCTCTCCTGTAGCCTGCTGAACTAAGGCATCAAGCTCCGATATAGTAATAATATGAGAATAATCTTCTTGTAGGGTAAAAA
>NZ_LWGE01001875.1:0-822 GCF_001635315.1 Oleiphilus sp. HI0123 | reverse complement strand
ATAGTCGAATTAACTTTGTTACCCCAGAGCAAAGGCACTTAGGTCTGGATGAAGAAATATTATCGAAGAGGGATGAGCTTTATCGCAAGATGAAAAGAAAGAACCAAATAAGGTGGTCAAAAGCTACGCGGAACTGGGAGAAAGTGGGTGACGTTAAGTTGAACCCGGAGAAGGAAAAACAAGCAGCTTAAATGCTCAGGCGACAACTACCTTGAAAAACGCCGATACTGCTGGCTTGTTTTTTACTTGGGTAAAGCCTGAAATCTCGCTATGGTTTCTGGGTAATATAGCTTAAATTGAGAGCCCTTGTTTTGTTTGCAGCAGGTGGCAGAAAGTTATTAAACAATAATCGTATTAATGCATTTAAGGTGGATGTGGTTTCGATCGAGTTCAGTGGGAACGTAAACTTTAAAGGCATTACCACATAACCATAACCACCACCGGACTCATTAATATTCGCACCTTTTGCGCAAAGAAAAGCGCAAAAGTCGCCAACATCAATTCGCCAGTGTGGTAGGCGTTATACGTATGGAGATGTTCGTTGAAAATTGAGTGGGAAGTCGAGGAAAACGATGATTTATTTCCCTCAATTAAGTTGTTTTATTGTTTGTTCAAGCCAAAAGGGTATAAAACTAAAGTTAAACACTATCTGAAATTTGGGCAAGAAAATCTGAGTTATCACAAACAAGATTCTATAATTTGGCATATTTCATACAAAAGATTAGCTCGTTTAGAAACACCCAAAGCTTATGCTCCTGTGTCTTTATTCAATAATTCATTTTCGGTGTTTATTCATACAAACGACAATGACCAGTATGCTTT
>NZ_LWGE01001874.1:0-634 GCF_001635315.1 Oleiphilus sp. HI0123 | reverse complement strand
GCTATTAAAGCTAGCCCTAAGTTATCATTCGGTGCCTCTAACAGTAGAACCCTCGCAGTATTTTATGACACAAGGCCGGGCTATCAAACAGTTGAGCCAAAGCAAGGGTATCGATGTGATGTGGACCATGACTTCCAAAGAACGAGAGTCAGAAGTAAAGCCTATTAGAATCCCTATTTATAAAGGCTTGATTGGCTGGCGCTTGTTCCTGACAACACCCGAGCAGTTGGCAACACGAAAACAAAGCCAAGATTTAAGGGCTTTAAAAAAAGCCACACTCATTCAAGGGCATGACTGGCCCGATACCAACATATTGAGATATAACAATTTTAAGGTACAAACTGGCCCCAGTTACGAAGGCTTATTTCAAGTGTTGTCACTTAATCGGGCGGAACTCTTTCCTCGCTCTATTATCGAGATCTGGGATGAACTAGAAACGCATCAACATCGCAACATTACCCTTGAGCCTCACACGCTACTCAGCTACCCGACCGCTACGTATTTCTTTGTCGCACAAGAAAATACGGCCTTAGCTAGCCTTATAGAAGAGGGGCTTCAGAAAGCCCTGTTGGACGGAAAGTTCGATGCGCTGTTCCAGCAGTATTATGCTGATCTGATACTGAAGGCTAATTTA
>NZ_LWGE01001873.1:0-826 GCF_001635315.1 Oleiphilus sp. HI0123 | reverse complement strand
ATTGAACAGAACGCATTTCAAATACTGAATCATACATTTGAACCCATTCTTTATCAACTAAGATAAACTTAACTTTCTTGAATAGTTCAATCATTTGTTCAGTTACTTGGCGAATTTGTTTACGTTCACCAACTGTTAAATTAGCAAAACGTTCATTGTCAAAGTATTCTGCATTTGGAACAGTGATGATACGTTGTTTGAAATCAGATTTGTTAAGATTGAATACACCTGCTAACAAATCAACATCAAGTTCAGCTTCCATATCTGGAGTTGTCAAGATGTAAGCATCTTCAAGTTTAGTGTAAGTGTGAACACGCTCAATGTTATAACGAGGAGAAATAAACTCCATGTCTTTAGCAATGGCACGTGCTTTCTTAACTACAGCTTTCATATCTGATCCAACGGCTTCAACGTGCATTTTACCAGTTGTTACAGCGTCAATAAGCAAGTATTGGAACAACATTTGTTCATCAAGTTCAGCAGCTGAATAAATAGATTCAATGATTTTATTTGAAAGTGTTGACAAACCACCATCATTAGCAAATGCTCGTGGAAGTTCAGTTTCATCAATTGTTGCTGGATATTGTGCAGAAAAGTTTACTGTATGGAATGCTGCTCGTACATCAGAAAGAGTACGTTTAAATTCATTTTGAACAGCCAAATCAGGTCGAAACTCACGTGCTTTAGCAATGTTTACAAAGATTTCTTCAATTGTACCGTTTACTTTACCTTTTTTAAGTTCAGAGTATGGGTTATTGTAAATCTTATTAGTGATAATAGTTAACTGAATTTTGTTGACAAGATTACTTAAAAATTCATTTTTCAA
>NZ_LWGE01001872.1:0-424 GCF_001635315.1 Oleiphilus sp. HI0123 | reverse complement strand
CCGCTGTTAAGATGCTGGGCACTTTAAACTAAATTTGAATATATATAGGTGAACGCATGCGTCGTTGGAATGGTTGGGGAGATGAAGCAAACAAAATGGATTTGCCACCTACGGGTGAGCAATTTCTTAGTGATCTAGTGGGTGCTTCCAGCCCTTTAGCGGATGCACAGCTGAGTGAAGTTTTGGCTCAAGTTCCAGAAAGTCGTTTACCTGAGCATATATTGATTGATAAAGACCCGGAACAGCGTCTTCGTCATTCTCGCGGTCAAAGTCTGCCTGACTGGCTTGCCATGAGAAGTGGCCGCTTTGAATTCTTCCCCGACGGCGTTGCTTTTCCAGAAACTAAAGATCAGGTCGCTGAGTTGGTCGAGTTTTGTTATGAACATGACATTATCCTGATTCCCTATGGTGGTGGAACCAGCGT
>NZ_LWGE01001871.1:0-436 GCF_001635315.1 Oleiphilus sp. HI0123 | reverse complement strand
CCGGTAAACAATATTCTGTACCTGGCTGATACACAGCTCACCCGCTTGTGAAATATCATGGCGAACATTAACGAAAACCAACACGCCGGTACTACCCGTTTTAAGTTCAACAGATTCAATCGTCGATAATCGAGAGGCCGGCTGGCCAATAATCAAAGCCTTATGACACTCAACCTCACCGGCCGCCCACATCCTGCGAGGAAGTGGTACAGGGGGTAAAAAGCCACCTTTATCCGGGTGCCCATCAACACCTGTTGCACTGGCTTTTGGCGTTGGCAGAAAATACATCCACTCCCAAAATGGAGGTAAGGCATCACCTTTCTCGGGTAGAGTCTCGTTATCAAGTGCCGCAGCCAAAGCTTGCGCCTGAAAAAGACTAATATCATCTTCTTTGGTTTCTTGCTTTCCTACCCACTGCTGCAAGTACTCAATATCT
>NZ_LWGE01001870.1:0-526 GCF_001635315.1 Oleiphilus sp. HI0123 | reverse complement strand
ACCTCAAAAACCCGGCTTGCCCAACGTAGTAGATTTTCACATTGCGGTAAGGCTATATCCCAATACGAAGCAATTTGCTTGTATGCATGAAGCGCTGTTTTCTCTACTCTTTCAGCGTGTTCAACATCAATAGCATAGCGAGCCTGCATCGATTGAAGTGAACGTTCTCTGACATCCTCATGCTGAATCCGGCCTAGTATGTCATACAGCAAACCTTCCCTAAGCGCGCCCGATGTGAACTCCATTTCTTTGATGCCCAGTACCTTAAAGCATGAGTAGAGTATGGAAAAGCCGGCTGCAAAGATCGATGCACGCTCAGATTTCACACCTAGTTTAACTAAGTCCTCACAATGTCCGAGAGTAATCATCAGGCCTTTTAGTTCTTTCAAAGCTTTTAATGTAATCGTTTCTTCAGCTAAACCAAGATGACGCAAAGCATTTAGAATAGCCTTAATTGAACCCGAAGCACCCACTGTATGCTGCCATCCAAGCGACTTATATTGTTCCTTTATGCTGAATAATTCTC
>NZ_LWGE01001869.1:0-1594 GCF_001635315.1 Oleiphilus sp. HI0123 | reverse complement strand
GCCGGTGGTATTGTGCATGAGCAATAGAGTGCCCAACCTCAAAAACCCGGCTTGCCCAACGTAGTAGATTTTCACATTGCGGTAAGGCTATATCCCAATACGAAGCAATTTGCTTGTATGCATGAAGCGCTGTTTTCTCTACTCTTTCAGCGTGTTCAACATCAATAGCATAGCGAGCCTGCATCGATTGAAGTGAACGTTCTCTGACATCCTCATGCTGAATCCGGCCTAGTATGTCATACAGCAAACCTTCCCTAAGCGCGCCCGATGTGAACTCCATTTCTTTGATGCCCAGTACCTTAAAGCATGAGTAGAGTATGGAAAAGCCGGCTGCAAAGATCGATGCACGCTCAGATTTCACACCTAGTTTAACTAAGTCCTCACAATGTCCGAGAGTAATCATCAGGCCTTTTAGTTCTTTCAAAGCTTTTAATGTAATCGTTTCTTCAGCTAAACCAAGATGACGCAAAGCATTTAGAATAGCCTTAATTGAACCCGAAGCACCCACTGTATGCTGCCATCCAAGCGACTTATATTGTTCCTTTATGCTGAATAATTCTCTGGATGCGTGCTTGATTGCTTTATTAAATCCTTGCTCAGTTAGCTCACCACCAGGAAAATATTTTTCTCTGAAAGAAACGCAGCCCATATGCATACTTTCTAAGGCTTTTGCCTCAAAGCGTTCACCAATTATCAATTCGGTGCTACCACCACCGATATCGATAACCAGGCGATTGCCTTTATCATCAGCCAGGGTATGAGCAACACCAAGATAAATTAGACGCGCTTCTTCTCTGCCAGAAATTATTTCTATTGGGTGACCTGTTACACGCTCGGCATCACGCAGAAAGTCAGTTTTCTTTTTGGCTGCTCTTAAAGCATTTGTACCCACGATCTGCACAGATGCAGAGTCAAAGCTCTTGATCCGCTGGGAGAAGCGCTTCAAGCACTCAATTGCCCTGATATGGGCTTCTGGAGTTATTTCTCCATTTTCGTCGAGACCTGCCGCTAGCTGGACCTTTTCACCAAACTTATCAACGACTCTAATCTCGCCATGAGAAATTTTTGCGACAACCATGTGAAAACTGTTTGAGCCCAAATCTATCGCTGCAATGTGGTCTGAGCAGCTATTTGGCTCTGCTTTCGTATCATTGTGAGTTAACACGTCCTTGAAATCCTCTGATAAGGCTATATATTACTCGTTACGATTTTTCATTTCTTAAGAGATAGCTGTATTGTAACGCATCAAATGCTTTCAGGCTTCTCTAAATCTTTTATTGGAATCAAAACATGAGTGATAACATCATCAATGTAAGTGACGCAACTTTCGAAACGGAAGTTTTAAATTCTGACATCCCTGTACTTGTCGATTACTGGGCGGAGTGGTGCGGCCCTTGTAAAATGATCGCCCCTGTCCTTGAGGAAATTGCTGACGACTATGCTGGCAAGATCAAAATATGTAAGTTAAATATTGATGAGAATGAGCAAACCCCACCTAAATTCAATATTCGTGGCATTCCAACCTTGATGCTATTCAAGAATGGTAATGTTGATGCAACGAAGGTAGGCGCGCTATCAAAATCTCAGTTGACAG
>NZ_LWGE01001868.1:0-1232 GCF_001635315.1 Oleiphilus sp. HI0123 | reverse complement strand
CTAGCCTTTGAGGGGCAATAGCACTTACGTTTGGCTGCTGTCCGTGTTGATGGTTTTTTGCATCAAATAGTTTTATCGGTGAAAGTGCATGATGTAAGTACATGGCTGTAGTAATTCTCGAGTAATTTATGATTTCAAGTGTTCAGTTTAAAGTGTTAGAGTGTAAGCTTGTTCGTAAACTCTAATTGCACACTTTATTGAAAGCTTAGATAACTATACTCGTACAAACTAAAGGCTATGCCGCAGGAGGCGACGAAAATCCACGTCTCCCGTAACATTGAATAAAAAAATTGTTTTTTTTGATGGTGTATATATTTTGTCCAAAACAGTACTAATATAAGTACTAAAGAGGACTAATAAGTACTAGAGGGTTGAATAAGTTTGAATTATCCAATAAATTCAAATGGATACAGGCTTTAGTTTTCTGCTTAAGTACACCGTACTACGCTGTTAAGGACATGGTACTACGCCGTTAAGGACATGGTACTACGTCGTTTAGGACATCCTACTACGAAGGTTAAGTACATGATACTACGCGTTAAGTACATGCTACTACGTGCCTGTGGATAACTTTTTATTTACTGAAATAAACTACTGAACGTAGTATCTGAAGCTCTTTGGATTCGTTTTAAACGCAAGTGCATTGATGTGCAAAGCGAAGAAACTTTTGTACTTCGAATTTTAGGCTCACCGCCATTTGTTAGGTGAGATTTTCTGTAAATTATTGATATTTCATTGATCCCAGTAAAACCTAGGGTGTTTGGTGGGGCAAAATTGGGGCAAATGATGCGCACGTAAGCGCACTTTTATGCTAAAAATTCTTTTTAAGGGTGCCAAAAACTCTAGTATGCACGCTGATACCTAGACGTTTACTGCGTTCGAATCCCTGGCTCACCGCCATTTATTTCTTCCAGAAATAAGTGAAAACTTTCCTACGCTAAATCATTGTCTAGTTTCTAGAAATATCTTCTCAACTCTATTCTTGATTTTACTGTTTGATCAAATGGTTCAGACTCTAGTGAAATAAATAGACCGGAGTATCCAAGTACCCAGCCTTGTAACCAAGTACTCTGACAAGGTCTCGTTTGGTAAACTAAGATTGGCCTTGGTTATTTGTCTGCTGTACCTCTCGTGAATAATCGATAGAAATTTCCTCTCAGAAAGGACTAGCGTTCTTGCTGCACAGGCCCTGTGCTTCCAAGTTGTTAGCTCGGCACTTCAGGCCTACGTGA
>NZ_LWGE01001867.1:0-606 GCF_001635315.1 Oleiphilus sp. HI0123 | reverse complement strand
CACAATCAACGTCACTTAAAAAATAGATTACCGCCTGCGCGGTAATGACAGAAAAGCGGACAATGTGATAGTTCGAAAATGTCGGCTGTCTCATCACAGCTGCCAAAAAGCAAAACCCGCCAAAAGACCGCTTTGTGAAGGTAACTGCTATAGTTGTTACACAAGAAAAAGATCTGCTTTTTTCTTCTAACCGATGAAACTCATTTCGTTGGTTTTAGCCGAACTCTCTTGATAAGTGTTTATGGAATCACTGAACTGAAAGAGTCGGTTCAAACCAGTCTCAAAGGTCCGCTATCCGAACAAAGGCAATGAACTTTTCTTCTAGCTCAGCTAGAGATTAATGCCTACTTACTCATCGTTTGTGATAAGAAGCAAGGTCGGTTCTTGAATATTAAGTTATCTATTCCCATAAAATGACTCAGCGATGTGAGTAGTCGTAAACCTTTATAACCCTTTTACCGAAGACTTACCGAACATTCTTTCCCGTTTTTCATAATGATATGTAAATGGGTTGATACCAAACGCTTGAACAGCACCAATATCATCTCTAATATGGGATCGAAACTTATGTAGATAAGTTATTATACTATCCTCACGGCACGTATC
>NZ_LWGE01001866.1:0-9224 GCF_001635315.1 Oleiphilus sp. HI0123 | reverse complement strand
GCAAAGCAAAAAGCCTTAGAGAAAATTCGTGATACGGCCGCAGAATTGCTCGAAGTTTATGCAAAGCGTGAAGCACGCTCCGGATTTAAATGTGATAAACCTGGTGAAGCTTACCGCGCCTTCTGCGCCAATTTCCCGTTTGAAGAGACACCCGATCAGCAAGCTGCGATTAAGGCAGTGCTTCGCGATATGACACGCGAACAGCCGATGGACCGGCTCGTCTGCGGAGACGTTGGTTTTGGTAAAACTGAAGTGGCGATGCGTGCCGCATTTGTCGCAACCTACTCGGGTAAGCAGGTCGCAGTGCTCGTTCCTACGACACTTCTTGCGCAGCAGCATTACGAGTCTTTCCAAGATCGATTTGCAGGCACGGCGGTTAAAGTCGATGTGCTATCAAGATTCAACTCTCCAAAAGATCAGGCTAAAGCGCTGGAAGACCTAAAGGCTGGAAAAATAGATATTATTGTCGGTACCCACAAGCTGATTCAAAAAGATGTTAAGTACAAAGACCTTGGTCTTTTGGTTATTGACGAAGAACATCGATTCGGTGTGCAGCAGAAAGAAAAGATTAAGTCTTTCCGCAGCGACGTAGATATTTTAAACCTTACCGCCACGCCAATACCGCGTACTTTAAATATGGCGATGGGCGGCATACGCGATCTATCGATTATCGCCACACCACCTGCTAAGCGTCTGTCAGTAAAAACTTTCGTTCGTGAGCGCGAAGATGCTTTGATCAAAGAGTCTCTCTTGCGTGAGATTCTGCGTGGTGGTCAGGTTTACTACTTATTTAACGATGTTAAAAATATTCATAAAGAAGCTGAGTACTTAACTAAACTGGTACCTGAAGCGCGAGTTGGCATTGCCCACGGTCAAATGCGTGAGCGTGAACTTGAAACCGCGATGTCAGACTTTTATCACCAGCGCTTTAATGTTTTAGTTTGCTCAACCATCATTGAGACCGGCATCGATATTCCTAATGCCAACACCATCATGATAGACCGAGCTGATAAGTTCGGCTTGGCACAGCTACACCAGTTACGTGGACGCGTCGGACGATCACACCACCAGGCTTACGCCTATCTCATGACACCCAGCTCTAAAAAACTTAGTGGCGATGCTGAAAAACGACTTGAAGCAATTGTTGCCTCGCAAGAACTTGGGGCGGGCTTCATGTTGGCAACGCACGACCTAGAGATACGTGGTGCAGGTGAACTATTAGGTGAAGAACAAAGCGGCCAGATTCAGAATATCGGTTTTACCCTATATATGGACTTGCTAGATCAAGCCGTTAAATCGCTTAAACAAGGAAAAGAGCTCGACCTTGAGAACCCAATGCATGGCACCGAGGTGAACCTGCGTATTCCCGCAATTATTCCTGACGAATATTTACCAGACGTACATATGCGTTTAGTACTCTATAAACGTATTGCTAACGCTGCCGATAAGGACGGCCTAAAAGACATTCAAGTCGAAATGATTGACCGCTTCGGTATGTTACCTGACGCTGTGAAAAACCTAATGCGTCAAACAGAGCTGAAGCTCAAAGCCGATCCTGTTGGCATCGATAAAATCGACGCAGGCGAGACCTCCGGTAGTTTTGAGTTTTCAAAAGACACGAAAGTCGACCCCTTGGCCATCGTTCAGCTAGTGCAAAAGAACCCGATAAAGTACAAGCTAGAAGGCGCCACAAAACTTAAGTTTGAGCTTGAGGCCAAGAACGCAGAAGAGAAATTAAGTGAGATTGAAGCGCTGATTGCGTTATTGAGCAAGGCCCCGACTTAGCCTCAGCTGTAGGCAGAGCCTTCCACGGCTCGCTGGCAGGTTAGCACGAGTCAGGTTCACAGCGAGATATATGCTTACTTAACACACTTCCCCTCTCTAAGCCCCTGAACTTGCTCATCACTATAGCCCAAAGACTTTAATACATCTGAGGTATCTGCCCCCAAAGGTCTCCCTGCTTGCTTTATGCCTTCAGACTTAAATGGCAATGCGCTATTTATTTGTTGAATCTCGTTGCCTGTCTCATCTACAGCGGTGGTAATCATGCCCCGCGCTATGAAGTGAGGGTGCGCTGCAGCCTGGTTGATACTCAATACAGGTTCTACACAAGCATCTAAGTTGCCAAAGACGTCATTCCAGTGAGCTTGGTCTTTTTCGATCACTTTTGCTGCAATTGCTGCCTTGATTTCTGTTTGGGTTTCGGCTCGTTGGTCGGCAATCTTATTCTGGTAAGCTGTCAAACCTAGGGTAGATAGCAAAACCATCGCGAAGTTTGGTTCCAGGCTACCGACCGAAATATACTTGCCATCTGCCGTCTGGTAGTAGTCGTAGAATAAACCACCGTTGAGCATCTCTTCGCCACACGCTGGGTCCTTGCCACTGACTAGCGCGTTGGCGCCGAACATCGTGTTCAGCGCCAAGGCCGCATCACTCATACTGATATCCAGGTGCTGGCCTTTTCCAGTAGAAGCACGTTCAATCACTGCGGCAAGAATCGCCATTACGGCATGATGTGAACCACCTGCAATATCGGCAACCTGTGTTGCAGATAAAGTGGGACCGGTTTCTTTTCTGCCAGAGAAACTGGCTAAGCCCGACAAAGCCAAATAGTTAATATCATGCCCTGCCCGATCTTTTAAGGGCCCTGTTTGACCATAGCCTGTGATCGAGCAATAGATTAATTTAGACTGAAACTTTACCAAGGCCTCATAATCCAGACCTAGACGCGCCATAACACCTGGTCTGAATTGCTCAATCACAATATCAAACTCACTCACCAACTTATGAACGATCTCTTTTGCACTCTCATGCTTTAAATCAACAGCAATCGTTTTCTTATTGCGATTAACGCTGGCGTGCGAGGCAGAAACCTTACCTACCATTGGCGGCAAGAGCTTTAGTAGATCGGGTCGCGTAGGTGACTCTACTCTTACAACCTCTGCGCCCATATCTGCCAACAATTGCGTTGCATAAGGGCCCGGTAATAAGGTGGTAAAGTCGAGAATCTTAATTCCCTTGAGTGGTTGTGACATTACTTACCCCTACTTCCTTTAGACCATCGAGCGGCCGATAATCAACTTCATGATTTCATTTGTACCAGCATAGATCTTCTGAACACGCGCATCTGCGTAAGCGCGCGCAACCGGATACTCCCACATGTAGCCGTAACCACCATGTAGCTGTAAACACTCGTCAATCACATCGCACTGGATCTCGGTAGTCAATAATTTAAGCTTCGCTGCGGTCACCACATCTAGTTGCTTATTAATATGCAGCTCTAAGCATTTATCGACAAATACACGCGCCATCGTCAAGGTTGCTGACATTTCGGCAAGCTTAAACTGGGTGTTCTGGAACGATGCTATTTCACGGCCGAAGGCTTTACGCTCTTTAACGTATGCGACTGTTTGCTCAAGAATCGACTCTGCACTAGCGATCGCGTTTAAGCCTACCGATAGCCGCTCTTGTGGTAGCTCCTGCATAAGGTAGATAAAGCCCATGCCTTCAGCACCTAGCACGTTTTCTTTTGGGACTTTTACATCCTGGAAGAATAGCTCTGACGTATCCTGTGCCTTCATACCGATCTTATGAAGATTGGTGCCTTTTTCAAAGCCGGGTGAGTTTGCCTCAACTAACAGAAGGCTCGTACCTTTTGCGCCAGCTTCAGGGTTAGTTTTAGCCACCACGATAATTAAATCTGCTAACTGTCCATTAGTGATAAAGGTCTTAGAACCATTGAGTGTATAGAACTCGCCTGACTCGTCTAACACAGCATTGGTTTTCACACCTTGTAAGTCAGAACCGGTGCCAGGCTCTGTCATGGCAATCGCGGTCACAATTGAACCATCAACACAACCCGGCAGGTACTTTTGCTTTTGCTCTTCGGAACCGTAAGCCATGATGTAAGGCACCGCGATGTCTGAGTGCAAGCCAAAGCCGATACCACTTAAGCCGTAATTAGCAACTTCTTCATCGATCACCGCATTGAAACGAAAGTCACCTTCAACACCGCCGTATGCTTCTGGGACAGTTGGGCTTAAAAAGCCGTGTTCACCAGCCTTCTTCCATAGTTCACGAGATACCTGACCGTCTTTCTCCCATTGCTCGTGGTGAGGCACAGCTTCAGCTTCAAGGAACTTCTTAAACGCATCGCGAAACATTTCTTGTTCAGATTCAAATACTGTTCGTTTAATCATCTTTTTCTACCTTTCTTAGAATTATTCAAAGCTTGTGAGGCCCAAAACCTCACAAACTGGTTGATATAGATTTAGCTAGTCTTTGAACGTCAAATTGTCTCGGGCCATATCTTTAAGCAGTTGAGGGACTTCGTATCGCTCACCGCATTGCTGATGCAAGGCTTCGGCCCTTTCAATAAAAGACTCTAAGCCTGTTTGGTTGATAAACTGCAAGATGCCGCCCGTCCAGACCGGATAACCAATTCCCATGATGGAGCCGATATTAGCGTCTCGAACGCTGGTCAGTACTTTTTCTTCGACGCAGCGGACAGTCTCAATCGCTTGAATGTAAAGCAGGCGATCTTTGATCTCATCAACACTAACTTCACGGTCGGGTTGTTCGAACTTATCCTTTAGACCTGACCATAAGTGTTTTTTACCTTGAGCCGGATAATCGTAATAACCACCACCCGCAAGTTTTCCTGCACGTTCTAGCGCAAGCATCTTATTTACAACTTCATCGGCTGGGTGCGCCAGATAAGGTTTGCCTTCCGTTTCAAGATCCTTAATCGTTTGCTTACGAATCTTTTCCATCAAGGTCATGCTAACTTCATCGGTCACTGCCAACGGTCCTACCGGAAAACCTGCCAGGAAGGCTGCATTTTCGATCGCTGCGGCCGGTATCCCTTCACCCAACATGGCGATCCCTTCGTTTGCAAAAGTGCCGAAAACACGGGAAGTGAAGAATCCACGGCTGTCATTAACTACGATTGGCGTTTTACCAATTTGCAAAACGTAGTCATAAGCTTTGGCCAGTGTTTCATCTGAGGTCTTGTCACCACAGATGATTTCTACCAGCGGCATTTTGTCGACTGGCGAAAAGAAATGAAGGCCAATAAAGTTCTCTGGTCGCTTAGAGGCTTCCGCAAGACCAGTAATGGGTAAGGTAGAGGTATTCGAAGCAAATACAGCTGATGACTCTAAATGCGCTTCAGCTTCCTGTGTGACCTTTGCTTTTAGACCTCTGTCTTCAAATACAGCTTCAATGACTAGGTCACAGCCTTTCAAGTCCTGCGCATTATCGGTCGCCAGGATGGCGTTCATGGCAGCATCACGCTTATCACTGCTTAAGCGTCCTTTTTTCACTTTCTTATCAAGGATCTTCCGAGAATACTCTTTACCTTTTTCAGCATTTTCTACTGAAACATCTTTTAACACGACCTCAATGCCCTTAGCTGCTGATGAATAGGCAATACCTGCACCCATCATACCGGCGCCCAAAATTCCCACCTTACTCACCTTTGACGCTTCTACGCCATCAGGACGCGCTGCCCCCGCCTTGATTTCATTGAGTTGATACCAGAAAGTACCGATCATATTCTTCGCTACCTGGCTACAAACCAGCTCAACGAAATATCGTGTCTCAATGCGCATTGCCGAGTCGACATCAACTTGTAGGCTTTCAACCATTACCGAGAGAATCGACTCAGGAGCTGGCATGGTGCCTTTGGTTTTTTCGCGCATCATTGCGGGTGCAATCGGTAACATCTTCGCTAAGGCAGGCGTTGAAGGTTTTCCTCCTGGCACTTTATAGCCTTTTACATCATAAGGTTGTTGGGCTTTAGGGTTGGCTTTAATCCAAGCAATAGCCGAAGAAACTAGTTCTTCAGGTGCATCGACAATTTCATTGATCAAACCAAGATCTTTACCTTTCTCAGGTTTGAGCTGTTTACCTTCGGTCAAAAACGGCAATGCCGCCTGAAGGCCTAAGAGACGAGACATACGGACAACACCGCCACCACCAGGCAACAAGCCAAGCGTCACTTCAGGTAGACCTAGCGTCACACCTTTGCTTAAAGCGACACGGTAATGACACGAAAGCGCAAGCTCCCACCCCCCCCCAAGTGCAGCGCCGTTGATACAAGCAACAACCGGCTTACCAGATGTTTCTAGCTCTCGCATTGCCAGTTTTAGGCGGTCAACCATTTTATACAGAACCGAGGCATTTTGACGTGTAGTTGCATAGAGGTCATCAAGGTTGCCACCGGCAAAGAAAGTCGACTTATTTGAACGGAATAGCACACCTGCGAAGTCTTCATCACGAAGTTGTTCGACTGCTGCGCATAAGGAGTCTGTAAATTCCTGGTCCATTAAGTTGGCACCGGAATTGGGCTTATCAAGAATAAAGTGAACGATATTGTCTTGATCTTTTTCTACAATCACTGAATTCGTGTTGTTATTTATACTCACGGCCGTTCTCCTCTTAAACTCTTTCGATAATCGTTGCGATACCCATGCCACCGCCGACACACAAGGTCGCTAGGCCAGTCTTTAGGTCACGAGCTTCAAGCTCATCTAGTAACGTACCCAAAATGATTGCTCCTGTTGCGCCTAAAGGGTGACCCATCGCGATTGAACCGCCATTAACATTTACTTTTTCTTCACTCACTTCTAGTTCGTCCATAAAGCGCATGACCACAGAGGCGAATGCTTCGTTCACCTCGAACAAGTCGATGTCCTTAACGTCCATGCCAGCTACTTTAAGTGCTTTTCGTGCAGCGGGCGCAGGACCTGTGAGCATAATCGTCGGGTCAGTTCCAACAACAGCTGTAGAAACAATACGAGCCCGTGGTTTCATACCGAATTTTTTACCAGCAGCCTCACTACCAATTAAGACAGCTGCAGCACCATCAACAATACCCGAGGAGTTACCAGGTGAATGGATGTGATTGATTGACTCAACTTGCGGATAACGCTGACGAGCAACACCGTCAAAGCCCATCTCGCCCATCATCTGGAACGAAGCTTTTAACTTACCCAAGGTCTCCATGGATGCATCCGCCCGAACCAACTCATCGTTCGCTAAAATTTCGATACCATTACGATCAACGACCGGCACCACAGATTTTTCGAAAGAGCCGCGTTCCCAAGCCGCCGCTGCTTTATGATGCGAACGCATAGCAAAGGCATCGACGTCTTCACGGGAGTATCCACCCAAGGTAGCGATCAAATCTGCACCAATGCCCTGCGGCATAAAACCCGTTTTAAAGTTCGTTTCGGGGTCCATTGCCCAAGCACCACCATCGCTCCCCATCGGGACTCGTGACATAGACTCGATACCCCCAGCGACCACGAGATTTTCCCAACCTGAACGAATCTTCATTGCAGCGGTGTTAACCGCCTCGAGCCCCGATGCGCAAAAGCGATTAAGGACAACACCTGCAACATCATCATTCCATCCTGCAGCCAATGCTGCAGTTTTTGCGATATCAGCACCTTGGTCGCCAACAGCGGTAACGCAGCCCATGACGATATCGTCAACCTCAGCTGTATCGAAACCATTGCGCTGTTGAAGAGCGTTTAATAAATCTGAAAGAAGTGTTACCGGTTTTACTTCATGAAGAGCGCCGCTCGCTTTACCTCGGCCCCGAGGTGTGCGAATCGCGTCAAATATTAGGGCTTCATTTGTCATTGTACTTATCCTATAAAATTTGTTCGTCCATTGAATGGAAAACGCATTATTAGGATAGCTGGCTAAGCGAAGGTCTCAATGATATTTCATAGCAATAAAGTTGATCATTTATTGCAAGCTTAGAATGAGAGAGTAAAAAACGGCTTAGGGATTCGATTATGCGCGGCCGGTGACCCCGCCTTCCTTGGAGCGCTACCAAGGCTTATGTAGGCGGCCCGTCTCGGGGCGCAGGTTCTGCCTCGGAGTAGTCAGATGGTACGGCGGTTTCGTTCTGCGCGGCCAGAGAACCCGCCTACTTTGAGTGCTATTAAGCCTTGTGTGCTTGCTCTAGATATTCGTGACTTTGCATTTCTAACAAACGGCTTTCTGTTCGTTCGAACTCAAAGCTAAGTTTGCCGCCCTGGTAAATTTCATGGATAGGCGCTTCAGCAGAGATAATCACCTTAACGCTGCGGTCATAAAATTCATCAACCATATTGATAAAGCGCCTCGCCTGATCATCTGTATCGATACTCATCTGAGGGACGTTACTCACGATCACTGCGTGAAATTCTCTTGCGATCTCAATGTAGTCATTCTGGCTTCTAGGTCCATCGCAAAGCTCGGAAAAGGTAAACCAAACAACATCGTCAGCATGCCGTAGTGCTTTAAGAGGGCGACCATTAATCTCAAGCTCTAGCTCGTGAGAACCAGCTTCAACAGCGAGCTGTTTAAAGTATTTATCCAAATTGATATCGGCTTGTGCATCTAAAGGAAAATGATAAAGCTCAGCCTGTTCAAGTGTACGTAAGCGGTAATCGTTACCGCCATCAACATTCACAACCTCGGTGTACTTGTTAACAAGATCGATAGCAGGCAGAAAGCGATCACGCTGTAGGCCATCCTTGTATAAACCATCTGGAACAATGTTTGAAGTACATACAAGGGAAACACCGTTCGCAAAAAGCTCTTGCATTAAGCCGCCAAGAATCATTGCATCACCGATATCGGAAACAAAAAACTCGTCGAAGCAAATTATACGGGCCTCATCACTCAACTTCTTCGCAACGATATGCAATGGGTTCTTTTCGCCTTCAAGCGTAGTCAGCTCCTGGTGAACCCTTTGCATAAAGCGATGGAAGTGAATGCGCATTTTTTGCTCAAAAGGCAGGCTTTCATAGAAGTTATCCATTAGATAAGTTTTACCACGACCCACCCCGCCCCAGAAGTAAAGGCCTTTGACAGGCTCTGGCTTCTTTTTAGAAAACTTGTTAAACCACTTCCCGGCTAAGCGCTTGCGCTCTGCTTCATCTGAAATTAGATTTTCATACAGCGTTTGCAGTCTATCTACCGCCATTTTCTGTGCAGGGTCTTTAACGAAACCTTCCTTTTCCAAATCTTGTAAATAACGTTGCAAGGGAGAGAGCGGTAAAGACGACATATTCGAAAAATCCTAATACGAGTAAAACTAACTCTGGAAGCTTTTCTGTGAAACTTTTTTCAGAGGCCTAAAAAAGCGGCTATTTTGAGGCTTGTTGCCGCCTAGGTCAATTTTCGATTAAAAAACTATTTGCTATTGTCTTCAGACTAAAGAG
>NZ_LWGE01001865.1:0-392 GCF_001635315.1 Oleiphilus sp. HI0123 | reverse complement strand
ATGCAAGGCTATCGTTGGTAATCCCACATGACACGCCGCTTCTGAAACTACTTTAAGCAGGCCATCCAGGTCTGTCACATCGGCTTCGTAATAGGCAATACCCTGACTGGAGTTATGCCTTAGATCCTCAATAAGCGATTTTGCCTGCTCATCAAAATTAAGGTCGAATAGTGCCAGGTTGGCACCATTTTTTGCGTAGCGCCGTGCGATTTCCTGGCCAATGCCACTCGCTGCACCGGTGATATAAATTGTTTTTTGATTCATTAGTGTGCTGCCTCTGATCCTTGTTTTTTATTAGTCATCGAAGCTTCCGGCGCGAAGGCATCCTCATCGATACAGAGTATCTTGGGTAGTTCCCTTCTATTGCATAAACCGGTAGATTGGCATTACTA
>NZ_LWGE01001864.1:0-585 GCF_001635315.1 Oleiphilus sp. HI0123 | reverse complement strand
CGGCTCAAGCGACCGTATTGGCGCATATACCGATTATGATCCTAGAAGGTTTTGTTACCGGCGCGGCTGTCTTGCTGATTCGACAAGTTAAACCTGAGCTCCTGCGTATATCGGAGGATTGGGATGATACGTAATCTTTGTTTGCTCTTCCTTGTTTTCGTCAGTTCGCAGAGTGTCGCGCATAACGTACTGGGCGGCGTTTATACCATTGGTGTTGATGTTGAGGGCGAAATAGGTTTTTCCAATGGAGAGATGGCACCACTAGGCTCTAAGGTAATGGTTCGTGATCTCCAGGGTCAAGAAATTGTTTTGGTCGAAACGGATGAGGAGGGCTTCTTTACATTCGAAGCGACGAAGCGGATTGATCATCATATTTACGCGAACCTAGGGGCAGGCCACGTGTTTGAAACAGTTTTAAACGCTGAAGACTTATCGGATACCTTAGGCGAGATTATGGCAGTGGAATCTGCCGACGCTCTGGAAACAAACCTTCGAGGACAGATGTTGGTGGGTAATGACTTACAAGCATTGATCGAAAAGGCTGTCGCAAAACAAATTAAGCCCTTGCGCAAAGAGTTGAATGCC
>NZ_LWGE01001863.1:0-475 GCF_001635315.1 Oleiphilus sp. HI0123 | reverse complement strand
AGAAAGAGCAGGAATTAATCGAGCAGCCAGATGAAGAATTTCGTTTTCATAGCGGGCCAGTGACTGCTTAGGTTTAGTTGGCTGGCGTTGCTATATGCAGCTGTACAAAGCATCAATTAAGGCTTTGGCGCAGGGCCCTGTTTCATTAATCGGGTGTACTCGATTGCCACAATAGCCAAAGCTGATTTTTGCATCTGGGTCAGCAAAAGCAATAGCGCCGCCTAAACCGGGGTGGCCGAAGCTTCTAGGGTTGTCACCTGTTTTAAAATACGGGTTGTTCAACATAAAGCCCGTTCCATAGCGAAAGTGGCGGTGGGTCATGACTTCAACACCATCCCACTGCTCTTTTATCGCGTCTTCCAAGGCCGCTTTGCTGATAAGTCGATGGTCTCGATTGAGTTCATCGATAGTTCCTTCCATTGACAATAGGCTATAAATCTTTGCGATATTTCTAGCGTTACTATGGCCATTGCCA
>NZ_LWGE01001862.1:0-820 GCF_001635315.1 Oleiphilus sp. HI0123 | reverse complement strand
GGCAAAGGTAGCCAAGTGATTTCGTCACCTTCCTTCCAAGCCGGATACTTCTTCATAATACTCAAAAATATGTCAGACTCTTTGTAGTCTGACAACCAGCGCTTGAGATAGTCGTAAGGGCTCGCATCAAACCATTCTAGGTCTACATGTGCAAATTGTCGTATAAAGGGAAAGATGGCGAGATCTGCCAGGCAGGCCTGCTCGCCAAAAAGAAAAGTTTGGTTTTGTAAGCGCTTGTCCAAAAGCTCTAAAAAACCTTCGCCTTGCTTGCGATATTCCTGCTCACTTTGTTCTGGGTGGCGGTCTGCATATTTGTATCGATCAAGCTTATCTTTGAATTCACCGTCATTGATTGAAATAAGGTCGAGCATCTCGTTAAGTTTGGAAGCATCTAAAAAGTTGTCTGGATCGTATCGTTTGAAAGCCCACTTCATGATATCCAGGCTTTCATCAATCACTTGCGGGGCCTCGGATTCTGAATGATGAAGGATGAGCACCGGAACGGTACCTTTCGGAGAATAATGCAGCATTGTCGCTGGCTTATTTCGTAAGACAATTTCCCTTATCTGAATCTTTTCCTGGCTAAGAGTCAGGGCCAACCGTGCTCTCATGGCATAAGGGCAGCGTCTGAAGGTGTATAGAATTGTCGAAGGCATGGGCGCAACCGTGTTTTGAAAACAGGCATGATTCCATTTGCTTTAACTAAAAGCAATTGAAGTTCTAAGTTGTACAGGTGTTATCGACTGGAATAAAAAAAGAGGGCNGAGGCCCTCTTAGAGTTAGTACTGCTTTATTAGTTATCGTTTTGGGTGTGTCTGGT
>NZ_LWGE01001861.1:0-1065 GCF_001635315.1 Oleiphilus sp. HI0123 | reverse complement strand
AACACTATTTATATATAGCTTTAGTATAAGCTTCCGTAATAGCTTGTTTTATAGGGTGTAACGTGTTCGAATGCGCGATTATTTCTTAATTTCAGTTTGTATTAATTTGGTAACACATGCGAAATAACGACTCATATAATGTTTTTATAACGTGCCCCCGAGGGCTAAATTACGTTCTTGAGCAAGAACTCAATAGTTTTGGAGTCGAGCAGACAAAGTCAACGCCTGCTGGCGTGAGTGCCGAATTAGATAAATCTTTGTTGTATCGTGTATTACTTTGGTCGCGAGTTGCAAATCGGGTTTTACTTGAGCTTTGTTCACATAAAGCGGAAACGGCTGATCAAATTTATGACGCAGCTTATTCTATAGACTGGAGTCGATATTTCGATTGTACGGCTAGTTTTGCGGTCGATTTCTCTGGGCAAAATGAACATGTCAACAACACTACCTTTGGTGCTTTGCGAGTAAAAGATGCAATTGTTGATAAGTTTCGTGACCTTGTTGGGGACCGGCCCTCAGTTAGTCGAGCCGAGCCTGATATCCGTATATCAGCCAGGTTGGCAAAAGGGAAAATTAACGTAAGCCTCGACTTGTCAGGTGAAAGTCTCCACAAACGCGGCTATCGTTCTGTTACCGGTGCTGCGCCACTCAAAGAAAACCTTGCCGCCGGATTGCTTTTGCTGAGTGGCTGGCCTAAGCGTTACAACGACAGCGCTAGTTTTATTGATCCAATGTGTGGCTCTGGCACTTTGCTTATTGAAGCGGCAATGCTTGCTACCAATAAAGCGCCAGGACTTGCTCGCGAGCGCTGGGGGTTTGAGTGTTGGAAAGGTCATGATGAGCGATTATGGAGTGCGCTTCGTCAGGCTGCTTTAGATTCATTCGAAAAAGGCTTAGGTTCATATCAGGGGCGTATTACTGGTTTTGATCAGGATTCTAGAGTTGTGGCGAAAGCTTGGGATAATGTTAGAAAGGCAGGCTTTGATAAGATTATTCATGTGGAGAAACGCTCACTAGAAGATTTTACCCTTGCTGAACATGATCAGGCGGGGTTGTTGCTAACGA
>NZ_LWGE01001860.1:0-529 GCF_001635315.1 Oleiphilus sp. HI0123 | reverse complement strand
TATCTAGCGTTCTTGGTGCAAAGTGTTTATCTCCGCGCAGGCGGCCGTGGCTATCTTCAATTGTTTTTAATGCCTTTATAACCTTGGGCAAGCTTAGCTCTGTTTCGATTGATACCGCCATGTTATAGAAACACGCACCGTCAAAACCAACCGGCTCACTTTCATAAATTGAAGACAAAGATAAGTCACCAAAGGTCCGTTTCAGGCTGCTCAGGCCCGAGCGAAAGTTCTGATCACGTTCAACATTTGAGCCCAGATTCAAGAATACCTTAGGCATGGCTATGCTGCTCTCGTGTTCGCTTCACTCTAACGCCAACTGATCTTGTGTTTGGAACTGCGCCAGGCTTACTTATTTTTAGTTCTATCGCGCTAATTGCAAAGCTATTAAATAGCGATGCGGCTATTTTGTCTGCTAGATACTCCAATAACTGATGGTGTTTGGCTAAGGTAATGCGCTCAATCTCCTGGCAAACCGCCACATAATCAATAGCATCTTCTATGGCATCTGATTCTGCTGCGGCTGAAAAGT
>NZ_LWGE01001859.1:0-763 GCF_001635315.1 Oleiphilus sp. HI0123 | reverse complement strand
TATTATCTTCATTAACCGAACCGCAATAATGGCTTCGCATAAACTATTCTCACTTAATTCTAAATACTGATTAATTGTTAATTATCTTTGTTAAATCGCTACTTTATCAGGCTGCTGAAGAGCTTTCACTGCCTTTAGATTTAGAGCTATTCTCATTCTTTGAGTTGCACAGGTTTTTCTTATTTCCTGTTTTAAAATCTGTCTCATACCAACCTGACCCTGATAACCTAAAACCAGCAGCGGATATACGCTTTGAAAAAGTACTTTCGCTACACTCAGGACAATCAGTTAATGGCTTATCACTCATTTTCTGTAAGACATCTTTTTCAAAACCACAAGATTTACACACATATTCATAAATCGGCATTATTCATTACCACCTATATAAATCTTTCTTTACATACTTATTTAAAGACATGACATCTAAATCACATAACAGCCATGACTAAGCAAAATCGGCGCACAGTATATACAATCTAAATATTAAAATCAGCGCTATAAAACCCAAAAAACCCCGACAGACTACGCGCTCAGGGTTCATTTTGAATAACAAATCGTTAAAGGCTAACACCTAACAATTACATAATTTGTTGTAAGATCCATATCCGCATAATAAAAAGCACACACAAAACGATATTCACCTAAGCAAGCGAACCCTATAACAAACAAAGCCGCCCTTCTGGGCGGCCTTATAAAGCTAAAGATAGAATAAGAAGCGAGCTTTTCCTCCCTCCTTGCTATTCATTTAATTAGACTGAAAATA
>NZ_LWGE01001858.1:0-540 GCF_001635315.1 Oleiphilus sp. HI0123 | reverse complement strand
TATGGCTCTGGCTTTGCTAACCCACGATAGGAGGTCAGCACTCTTTTGGGACGTGGGGAGTCATTATGTCTATGTTCCCAATGACTCTATGGAATAGGTAAAGGAATGTTTTACATACCAAATTATTTTTTAAAAAGAAAGGATCCTGGAACTGTTCAACAGCCCATATGGCAAGGTGCGAGGAAGACCAGAAGAGATTACGCTTTAGCTAATTTACTGACGTTTTTACCTTTAGTTTTTTTGATGGCTTATATGTTGTCAAATAGCGGCGAGAGGCACCCCGATGGGCCTGCTGGTAGTGCTTTAGTTTATTTGTTTCGAGAAAGTGTTCCAATACTTATTACCATTCTTGCTCTTTTTGGCTGTTTCATTTATTTATTCTTTTCTACACTTGGCAGGCTAAGAGATATAAACGTTAATCCAGTTTGGGGGCTTACTTATTTTTTGCCAGGCCTAGCTATTCCACTCACAATATTTTTGCTCCTTATACCTGGCACCAAGGGGCCAAACAAATATGGTGAAGAGCCAAGTTTGAAAAAA
>NZ_LWGE01001857.1:0-1428 GCF_001635315.1 Oleiphilus sp. HI0123 | reverse complement strand
TATTTTAGTGGTGTGTCGTTCTCGGTCAAGTTCACTATAGTCGAGGCGTTTAGTGGCAATGTTGGTAAAATTTCCCTCCCCTTTCGCTACGGAGGGAATCAACTTACTCACCAGTAGCCTCGCTACAGTTGCATTGCCATCGGGGAAATATCTGGCTTCATAAGCTTTGCCTGTACTCATCGTCAGGAAGTCGGCTACTTCACCCAACCAGCCCATCGCTCTGAGCCCTGGCGCGCCAAGCATGATGGCGTGAAGAATACTGTCCTTCCAGCCAGAGTACCCGAACATGCCACGACTAAAAACATCTAGCATACGAATTGTTCTGCCCGAAAACCCGACTCTGTCGCGAAGAAAACTATTGTAACTGGTGGTTTTTGAGTACTTATATTTCTCGAAGAAGGACAGTTCATCAAGGTAGTCGTGCTCGCCGGATACGAATTCGATCAGTTTTTCTTTTTCAGATTTATTATAAGGCAATCGTTCTATCGCTTCGCGATAGCCTTCCTTCGCGTGTAAAAAATTAATCCAATTTCCGCCAAGGTTAACGTGACCATTATCAGTCGCAATCGACATGCCTGCATCGTGATCGGTATTGCCCAAGGGGTAATCTTGCGTCATATTGGATTCCATGATATCGGTATCGATGCCCAAGTCGTCCAATACTGAGCGGGAAATATCATCGTAGCGGTCTGGGAACTCCAAGTTTTGCGAACCGCCAGCCCCCAATAACGTTTTACCTTTGACCTGGAATTCGTTGCGCTTGGCATGTCCGCCGAAATCGTCGTGATTATCCAGAATCAGAATGCGTGCATCATGGCCCATTTTTTTTCGATAAAACCACGCTGCAGACAATCCGGATATTCCACCACCAACAATTACCAGATCATAGTGCTCGTGAAGCTTTTGGTAGTGCTGCGGTTTCTCACCACGCCATGCCAGTGAGTGGGCCACTTCAAAGGATCCCTTATGGCTGCCCCGCAAGCCTGTCAAAGTTGGTGGATAGTAATCCGCAGGTAAGGGGCCAAGCGTCGTCGCCTCACCAGATGCGCCCAGTAGCTGAGCCCATGCAGTGCTACTGGATAGACCCATCGCTCCTATTGCCAATGCAGAACCATTCAAGAAATCACGTCTTGTTATACTTTTTTTCATATTGATATACCGTAAAAATATTGACCGAGCCGCTTTTAGTCCGCCGGTGAGTCACAAGCCAAACATCGACGAAATTAGCTCGAAAGATCCTCGCCTGACGAGTTGATATTTACATTGCTGGATTTTTGATAAGATAGAAAGCCACCATAGAAAGCAATGCGATAGTTAAAATAATTTGCAATCCCTATTAGTAACAAGGATTTTTTTGTTTTCCGGTAACCAATGAGCTTTAGTGTCAATCGGAGAGTGCAGTGAAAAGAATACCGAAATTATGTCCAC
>NZ_LWGE01001856.1:0-525 GCF_001635315.1 Oleiphilus sp. HI0123 | reverse complement strand
ACGGTATAGTTCCAAGGCGAAATAATGCCAATAATCCCCAGCGGTTGATATTGCACAAAACCTGTCGCAGGTTGAAATAAAGGAGAGATCTTTTTCTTATCTTTGCTCATCCACGATTTCAGGTTTTTGATGTTGTAGTCGATGCCGTGAATGGTTGTCATTAGCTCAGCAAGTTTTGTTTCATCAGCAGAGCGGTTAGAAAAGTCGCTGGAAATTGTCTCGATAATCTCGTCTTGATTATCAAGAAGCATGCTTCTAAGTTTTTTAAGGTTTGCGACTCTTTCCTGATAAGAAGGCATTGGGTTTTTACGGAAAGCAGCTTTTTGCTCGGAAAAAATCTGATTCATGCGTTGGATTTGTTTTTTGCTTTCACTTATTTGAATGACTTCAGCAACCATGGGGATGAGCTCCGACAATATGTCTATCTGTTTGTGTTAGGCGAAAAATAGAAGAAAAACGAAAATAATCTACTTTTTACAATATACTTTATATTTTTAGAGTATATACTCTAAAAAGTCAACACTT
>NZ_LWGE01001855.1:0-11559 GCF_001635315.1 Oleiphilus sp. HI0123 | reverse complement strand
GTGCCTTCAGCATCGTTTTCGATCGATTTAAACCAGGACTTCATATTTAAATTACCTATATTTACGAGTTATGCGCTGAGATGTTTGGGTTTGGCAAGTCGAGATAAAAGGCTACCATTAAGTCCTAATGAAAACGACAAGACGTAGAGCATACCAAGTGTCAGTATGATCGCCGGCCCGGTTGGCCAGCCAGCATGGTATGACAAGAGTAAGCCGATATAACAACAGAGAATTGCAAAACAAGAGGACGCCAAAAGCATCATATCGAGGCTCTTGACCCAATACCTTGCAGAGGCTGCAGGCAAAATCATCATACCCACAGACATTAAGGTACCAAGGGCGTTAAAGCCGGCAACAAGGTTTAGAACAACTAGCACCAGGAAGGCAAAGTGAGCAATTGGACTTAGTCGACTGACTGATTGCAGGAAAAGCCTGTCCATACACTCAAGAACCAACGGTCTGAACAGCAGAGCAAGTGTAATTAAGGTAATTGTAGAAACCCCGGCAAGCAAATATAAAGCTTCGTTGTTCAAAGCCAGCGCGGAACCGAAAAGTACGTGTAGTAAATCAACCTGACTACCGTTAATTGAAATAATCAGGACGCCTGCTGCCAGAGAAATAAGATAAAAGGCAGCCATGCTGGCATCTTCAGCGACATCGGTCATACGAGAGACGAAACCGGAAAATAGCGCAACAAGGCAGCCTGCGATAATCCCGCCGATGGTCATTGCCTGAATAGATAAGCCGGCCAGAAAAAAGCCTGCCGCTGCACCGGGCAATATTGCGTGTGCCATGGCGTCGCCAGTTAAACTCATGCGTCTTAACATCAGAAAAACGCCAATAGGCGCTGCGCTAATCGCAATCGCAAGGCAGCCAACGATAGCGCGTTGCATAAATGAGAAGTCTAAAATTGGCGCAATAAAAAGATCGAACATCTGTTAGTGAGCCCCGCAATACACGGCGTTTTCATCAAAGGCTTCGTTGAGTTGTCGTGCTCGTTGCCAGTTTTGCTCAGTCAATACGCCGGCAGTTGGCCCAAAAGCGATGGGCTCTCGCGATAACAAAAGGCAATGTGGGAAGTGAGACTTTACTTGCTCAAGGTCATGGAGTACTGCAACAATCGTTTTACCCTGTTCATGCCAGTGTTGAATCAAGTGTAGTAGGTCATGTGTTGTTCGGCTGTCTACGCCGGTAAAAGGCTCATCTAATAATATTAGGTTGGCTTCTTGAACGAGCAAGCGTGCGAACAAAACGCGCTGCATTTGCCCTCCTGAAAGAGATCCGATCAAGCGTTTTTCAAACCCTGATAAACCCAGTTGCTGCAGCGCTTGTGCGACTTGCTTTTTATGCTTGCTACGTAATCGCCCGAAAGCACCCATATGTTTCCAGGCGCCAAGAGCGACCATTTCCTGAACTGTAATAGGGAAGCTTCTATCGACCATGTTTTGTTGAGGAAGATAAGCAATATCATCTTTCTCGACGGGTCCAAATTGAATATCACCTTCTAAGGGAGCAAGTTGCCCCATAATACCTTTAAGCAGTGTCGATTTACCTGCACCGTTAGGCCCAACAAGGGCAACAAGCATGCCTTTATCAATGCTGGCAGAAAGGTGGTGAACAGCGGGGTGCGCTTCGTAGCCGAGCGTTAGATTTCGGAAAGATAAAATCATTATCTACCTGGTGACACTGTAGACACAATAAATTAGTACTGCACTTAGCGAGGCCGCGAGGGCAAGGCGTTGAACAAGGCCAATTTCCAGTAAGCTTCGACGTGACATAATCAGCCTGTTATTAAAGTAGAACACAATCCGTGAATCCTATGTGATAGCATGCTAAA
The DNA here is from genome assembly GCF_001635315.1 of Oleiphilus sp. HI0123. Classification (NCBI taxonomy): domain Bacteria; kingdom Pseudomonadati; phylum Pseudomonadota; class Gammaproteobacteria; order Oceanospirillales; family Oleiphilaceae; genus Oleiphilus; species Oleiphilus sp. HI0123. The sequence continues at coordinate 9,722 of NZ_LWGE01001855.1, read as the reverse complement.
TTGCAATCTGGCTGGCCTTGAAGCGTTAAATTATTGGGGCTGAGCGCGACGATTATTCCCAAATAACAATTACAAAACGTATCTGTCATTATGGAAGTGAACTCATACTTCGAGCTACTCAAGTTGGCAAGCATTCCCTTAATTGCGGGAATTGTTGGATTCATCACCAACTGGTTAGCCATTAAGCTTACTTTTTATCCGATCAAATTCTGGGGCATTCGGCCCATTTTTGGCTGGCAGGGAATTATTCCCTCAAAGGCTAGGAAGATGGCGGAAATCAGTGTTGATTCAACCTTGTCCAGAATTGGCTCAGTCTCTGATATTGTTGAGCAAATGAGCCCTGCTCTAATTGGCGAGCATATTCTCGAGTCACTTGCTCCTCGCACTGAAGAACTAGTTGATGAAATTATGCTTAAGCGCCATCGAACGCTTTGGCAAAATCTACCAAGACCCGTTAAAGAGCTGGTTTATGAGAGGGTAAAGAGTCAACTGCCGAGAATTATGCAGAATCTTGTCGAGGATATCGGGCCAAAGATAGAGTCATTGTTTGATCTTAAGCTGATGGTTATCGAGAAGCTGGAAGATGATAAAACGCTGCTGAATAAAATCTTTCTCGAATGCGGGGCTCAGGAGTTTCGCTTTATTATAAAAAGCGGCCTCTGGTTTGGCTTTTTGTTTGGGCTTCCCCAGTTAATACTTTGGTACTTCTTACCCTACCCGTGGATCTTGCCAGTATGCGGATTTTTGGTGGGGTGGGCGACTAACTGGGTGGCGTTGAATATGATTTTCCGGCCTGTTAAGCCCTTTAAGTTTTTAGGCCTGACAATACACGGTTTATTTTTAAAGCGGCAAGACTCTGTATCAGAGTCTTTTTGTAAAATCATTACTGAAGAAATCCTGACAGTTGATCAAATCGCCCAAGCCATGCTGAAAGGGCCGGAAGCAAAGCGTACAAGGGCTATTATTCAAAGACATTTTGAAAACATGGTAGATGATACGGTTGGTTTGATTAAGCCTTTTACTCAAGCCGCTATGGGGCCGAAAGGCTTTGCTGAACTCAAAGAAGATGCCGGATTGAAGGCAGTAGATTTGTCAAAAACTACGCTGCGTGACCCTTTGTTTAACCAGGAGAGGGCCAAGGTTGTACAGGATATCATGGCGCAACGAATGAAGGAGCTCCCTTCTGAAGAATTTCAGGATCTACTAAGGCCTTGTTTTCAGGAAGATGAGATAAAACTGATCATTATCGGTGGTATTCTTGGTGCCATGGCTGGCTTGGCTCAGCTTGCTTATATATTTGGTCAGAGTCTTTAAGTGACTATTTCCTCTGTTTCGGTAAAATAGCCGTCAAGTATTACCTAATCCAAGTTTTTTATAGTTTACGCAGTTAATGAATTATTCTTCGCTACAGTCTCTTTTTTACCAACTCAAGAACAATCGGGCTTTTGAGCTCTTTGTTATTTTTATCATTATTATTTCCGCCTTGGAAATTGGCGCAAAAACCTACGATTTGCCTGTGCAGGCCATAGCATTCACCAAAATGCTGGATCTGTTTATCACCCTGTTCTTTCTGGTTGAAATCGTTATTCGTTTTGTTGCTGAGCCAAATAAGCGGCACTTCTTTAAAAGCGGTTGGAACGTATTTGATACGCTGGTGGTGGTAATAAGTCTGATACCAATTGACGACTCTGAAATGGCATTGTTGGCTCGTTTGGTCAGAGTGTTCAGAGTTTTGAGGATGATATCGGTGATTCCTGAGTTGCGCATCTTGATTAACTCTTTAATCAAGGCCTTGCCACAGCTGGGCTATGTCATGCTTTTGATGTTTATCATCTTTTATATCTATGCTGCTGTCGGAAGCTTTTTATTCCAAACAATTAATCCTGACTTATGGGGAAATATTGCTATTTCCATGCTGACCTTGTTTAGGGTGATGACCTTTGAAGATTGGACTGATGTTCAATATGAAACGATGGAGGTGTACCCCTTCAGCTGGATATACTACTTATCGTTTATCTTTTTTACAGCCTTTGCATTTCTCAATATGGTAATTGGTATTGTCGTTAATGTGATGGAAGAAGAGCATGCTAAAGCGCGGCAAGAAAGTAAAAAGGATGAGCCAACTATTAGTGACCTTCAAGCTGAAATCTTAAGCATGAAACAGATGATTGTGGATCTTAAGAAAAACTAGAATAGCTGTGAATTTAGAACTAGACTTAATGACTATCGGTCACCTAGCTGGCTGATTGAATTAATTCGTAATTGAAGTTTGTGAGAGTGTAATGTCGGAAGGAAGTGAAGGCTTAAGTCGAAAGCAGGTTGAGTTTGCTAAGAGGGAGCAGGAAATTCTCAAAGCGGCGATCAGTTTGTTTGAGAACCCACATTGGGAAACTGTGACCGTTGAGCAGATTTCCAAAAAAGCAGAGATAGGCAAAGGGACCGTTTATAAGCATTTTACCTGTAAAGAAGAGATTTACGCTCAGATTTCAATCTCGTTTTTGCGTCGTATGCTGGCCTCTTACGAAGCGCTACCACCACATTCAGAAGCAATAGATATCATTCGTGAAATTATTCGCGCTTCCTTTGCGCAATTTCTTGATAATCCGGCTGAAGCGCGGGTTTCGTTTTATTGTAAGCGTGTCGACTTTAGAGAACGCCTCACCCCGGAATTACGGGCCGAGTTTGACCAATTAGACGATTTATTTGCCTCCTACATTGGCTCAATACTGGAGCCAGGTATTAAGAGTGGGATGTTTCCTGATATGCCCATTGAGCACTTAATGATGGGCTTAGAAGCGACCTTTGATGGCGCGATTAGTACAATTTGGAATGGCGGTTTGCATTGCCAAGAAGATACAGATTTAGAGACTTATATCAATATTATTAGTGAGTATATGGTGGCGGGCTTAGTTGGTCTGGTAAAAGCTTAGCGACTGAATTGACGTAGAGGGGAAAATAGAATGGGTATCGCAATCCGTGCGATACCCTAGAATAGGCGCTTCCTTTACTGTTCCATCAGTTAATTGTATCCATTGAACATCCGTGAACAAATCCTTGTTTTGCCACTGTCCTTAGTTATTCAGCCGCTCCTGCAGCACAATTGTCCCTTGCCTTATCGTTCCTTGATCTACAACTGCCCTGTGTAGTTATCTGAATCCTTCAGATTGGCTCCTGCCTTCCCTAACAAGTCCGTTTGATGTTGCTTCCGTTTGATGAGTATATTACGGAAACCACATGTAGGAAAAAATAGGATAAAACCTAAAGCCATGTAGGAGATATCCTACATGGCTCTGCTGAGGACAGACAAGAATTTGGCCAGGATGTAGCCGGTCTAAACTAATTCGAACTGAATTTGTTTACGAGACCAGTCGATTTGCTTGAGTTTTACTTGTACTGCTTGGTCGAGTTGGAAGGACTGCTCTTTGTTGGTGATGCAAAGCAGGTCTTGGTTAAAGCTATACTTCCCTTCCATCTCCTTGGTTGAGACAAATCCTTCAATACCTGTTTCTGCTAGACGAACTTGAAAACCAGAAGAAAAGACACGATGAATCGTAGCATTTAAGGTTTGTTTGTTCTTAGCTAAATACTGGCACTTCAGCCATTGCTCAACATCATAGACGGCACTTTTGGCTTTACTCGAATTCTCACTTAATGCTTCTATTTGAGCTTCGTTAATGTAGCTTTCATTGTTGGCTGCAATCGCATCGAGTTGGCGGTGTACTAAAAAGTCACTGGCTTTTCTAAGGGGGGAGGTGAAGTTGCAATACTGCTGCAATCCCATGCCGAAGTGAGGCGCAGGTTCTAGGCTTAGCTGGCTTTTCTCTAACTGGCGAGAAATAAGTAGTTGGTAGCGAGTTAACTCATCATTACTGGAAAGCTGTTTTGATAGTTCAACAAAGCTGTCTAAAGACGCTAAAGAATCTTCTTTGTACTCAGGAATGTTTTCTTGCAGTACTTTATCCAAGCTTTCCAAGCGATCGGCACGTATGCCTTTATGGCTAATGTAGATACCGGGAAGTTTGCTTTTGGAAATGAGTTCTGCGATGCAACAGTTTGCAGCGACCATCGCTTCTTCAACTATACGGTGAGCGCTGGAGAATACTTTCTGTTTGATCTCTGCAATCTTTCCCTGGTCATTCAGCTCGAGGTAGAACTCTTGACGGTCTTTTTGAATCAGGTTGTGCTTGTTGCGGAATTCTGATCGTTTATCGGCAATAGTCTTAAGATGCTTCAGGCTTTCCTGAATATCGCTGCTGCACTCGTCTAGCGCTTCGCCTTGGTCAATAAAGCTGCCAACGACTTCGTAACTAAGCTTTTTATGAGATTGAATAAGCGCTTGTTCTAGCTCGTAGCTTTCGATATCTCCAGTCTCACTTACAGTCGCTTTTACTACTTTGGCCAGACGCGGTTTACCTTCTACCAAAGAGCAGATATCACTGCCCAGCTTTTCTGGAAGCATCGCGATAGTCTGACCGGGGAAGTAGACTGAACTTGCGCGTTTTATCAGACTTTTCTCGATGGCTGAGCCGGCATCAATCATGGCGCAGGGGTCGGCAATCGCAATATATATATACCAACCTTGCTCAGCTTTTTCTGCATACAAGGCATCGTCTATATCTTTCGTAGAAGACGAGTCAATGGTAACAAAGGGAAGTTCACAATAGTTTTTACGCCCTTCGCTTAAACCTGCTATCTGTTCTTCTGAAATCGCATCTGCTTGTTCTTGCTCGACTTTGCTCCAGCTTGTTTCCAGGCGGTGCTTCTTGCTGGCATACAATGATTCGATACCGATATCTTGGTCGGTACCAATTAGCTCGACAATGCTTGCTTGTGCTTTCCCTGACTTAAAAGGATGTTGAGTAACCTTGCAGACAACCAGGTCTTTCGCTTTGGCTTTTTTGCGCTTTTGAGGAGGAATAAAAAACCACCGACACATGCCTTGGATATCGGGCTCAACAAAAGCAGCTTTACCCTTCTCTATGTATTTGCCACAAAAGAACTGGGTGTTGCTTTCAATTAGCCTTTCTAATTTAGCGACCTTTTTGTTCTTTGCATCTTTTATGACTTCAACTTCTACTCTATCACCAGGGAGTACGCGCTCCATTTCATCGGGTGGAAGATAAACGTCTCGGTTGGTATCAAGTGTCACAAAACCAAATTTGTAAGCAGAACCTTTAACTGTCCCAATGCAGAGATTGCGACTAGCTTTGATATCTTGCTTGAGTTGCTTGAGTTGATTAAGTGAGTCGAGTTTTAGCATTGATCATACCTGTTGGTGGCAAGAGTGCTGTGTATCGATCCTAGACACACAGCGACATGTTCTTAAGAGTTGGTTGCGAGCGTTAGGAATTCACTACGTGTTGCCTGAGACTGTCTGAAAGCGCCCAGCATAACGGAAGTGTTCATGACTGAATTTTGTTTTTCAACGCCGCGCATCATCATACACATATGTTTTGACTCAATGATGACAGCCACACCTTTTGCGCCAGTCACTTGCTGGATTGTTTCAGCCACTTGACGAGTGAGGTTTTCCTGAATCTGGAAGCGTCGCGCATACATGTCGACAATACGAGCAAATTTAGACAGACCCAAAACCTTGCCGTTTGGCAAATAAGCGATATGGCACTTGCCAATAAAAGGCAGTAGGTGGTGTTCGCAAAGAGAGTATAGCTCTATGTCTTTTACAATAACCATTTGGTCATTGTCAGACTCGAACACCGCGTTATTTACTATATCATCAAGGCTTTGTTGATATCCCTGAGTGAGAAATTGCATAGCCTTGGCTGCACGAGTCGGTGTATCTAATAAGCCTTCGCGAGAGCTGTCTTCACCAAGACTTTCAATAATGGCTTTATAATTTTGTGATAAGGCGTCAAGCATAAGAAATACCGAAGATGTGGGAAATGCCGGATTTTACATGCTTGGAATAGCTGGGGAAAGCCTTTTCCCACTTGGTCAACCTAATTTGCAGATAGCGTTTAGCAGAAAGTAAGAGACAATTAGTACCGATCAATTGCGAATCGAATATTATCTGCTTCCGCTTTAAGAACTTGGTACATAAATGTATTGGTGCCAGCCTTTGCTTTTTCAGCTTGCAGGCACTTGTTTTGGTAGAGTTTCTCTAAGGTGGCGAGATCGCATTGCATTGTGGGGCAAGTACTTTGGCTCATTTTACTACCTCCATTCAGGTTACCCTGAATTATCAGACCTGAGCTTGATTGTTTGGTAAATAATAGTTAAGCATTTACTCTGCCAAGTATTTTGAACATGTCTGAGAGGGAAAATAAAGTAAATAAAAACAAAAGGATAACATGGGAAAAAAATTTAATTTTGAAAGCGGCCAACTTGAATATAAAACTAAAGCTGGCCGCTTGTAAAGAAAGCTGACGAAAGTCTGTCGTTTATAGCGACCTAGCGCTGTAAGTCATTTAGTTGATCGATCAGTGCCTGGAATTGCTCATCGAGACTGCCAGAGCTAGCGTTGATTGATGCGCCTTCAATCGCACCTTGCAGTGCGTTCTTAATTTGTTCTGTTTGATCAGCTTGAGTGCTTAGGCTGGAAGTAAGGGTGTTAACTACGTCAGCACTATTGCTAGCAACTTCTTCCAAACCACCTAGATTACTCATGGTTTCATTAGCAATTGTTACGCTGCTACTCACGACTTCAGCAACTTCTTGCTGCTTCGAGATAACCGAGTTCGATATTTCGGTGATCTTGGTGATCTCACCCTGGATTTCTTCTGCTGACTCATTTGAGGTGTTTGCAAGCTGTCGTACTTCATCGGCAACAACCGCAAAGCCTCGACCGTGTTCGCCAGCTCGCGCTGCTTCGATCGCAGCGTTGAGTGCTAGCAAGTTAGTTTGGTCGGCAATGGCTTTGATCGACTCAAGTAATTTACTAATCGTTTTATTACTTTCATCCAAGCTTTCCAGCAAAGATGTAAATTCAGAGATGTATCGAGATGAGGTTTCCAGGTTATCTGCAAGCTGTCTCATGTCGGCGCTACATTGTTTGGATGTATCAGATGCCTGGTTGGTCGCGTCACTGGCTTGTTGTGCAGAAGAGTGTATCGCCAGACCTTCGCCTACGAGAGACTCCATGCCTTGGCAACTGCCTTCAATACCGCTTGCAAAGTCTGAGCCGCCTTGTAGCTTCTCGTTAACGCTAGCTGCGAGCTCTTGAATCTGGGAGGCAGGGTCTTGACTAAAAAACTGATCAAGCAGTGCCGCTTTTTGCTCTAATGACTGTAGCTCGACTTTGTCGATCGCAACTTCATTTACTTTCAATGCATTCTTATTTAATCCAAACATAACCTTACCTGAATATACTTGTTGCGTTATCTGAAGATGCCTTTTTATTCAAAAGTATCGGCATTCCAAAAATTATTGTTTGTTACTTATCTGGTCGAGTTAGTTACCTGCTCATTGTTTTATTAGAGCTGGTAATCACTGGTTTCATCAAACATAGTTTTAACGGGTGTTAAAACCTAAAGTTTCGGCACTGGGATAAATGACGTTTTGCTTGTTCTTGCCATGTTCATCAGTGCAACCATATCAATGCTATTATCGGCATTGAATGAAAAAACCTGAGCCAGTTTCGTGCTTACGTTTTATTTATTTTAGCTACTAATTCTTAAATTGCTTGGGAATTGGTAAAAAAGTTAAGGAATAAGCTTAATTGATCACCGAGTTAGTTGACTGAGCCAACTTTCCCAGTCGTCATTATCGGAATAGCTTGAAAGCTCATAGTGGAATTTAGCTGGTTCATCTTGTTTGGCAAGGTAGCTAAACTTGTAAGCTTCACAAGCCTGTATTAAGTCTTTGCCTAAGTTATGGGCATTATCAAGATCTGTATTAGGTAAAAGAATTAGAAAGCGTTTGTTGGTGTAGTTACAGATTACGTCAGTTTGGCGTATCCGGCTTTGGCAAATCTGCGATACTTCCACTAGCCACTGTTCGTGATCGCGATACTTTTTAATCATACATTCGCTGCTAAGGCTTAAGCAGGTGACCTGATCCTTATAGCGTCGTTGAAGTTCGGTGGCAGATTTTAGTTTGTGTTTGAAATAAGGAATACTTGTGCAACCGGTTAAAGGGTCAGTTCTAGTGGCGAGTTTTAGATCTTTCTCTAGCTTGGTAAGGTAAGTAAGTAATACCGAGAATAAGCTAAGAAATAATGCAAACGATAAAGCCTGAAAGAAAAATGAGCTACTGTTGTTTTCAGGTGTTAGTGGGAAGCTGAGGCATAGCGCACTCAATGACAAAATCGAGCCAAACTTTACCCCAATTAAAATAAGCGTTGCTGCTGCCAAAGGGAACAGCCAATATAAAACTAATGAGAATTCACTAAGGCTATGGCTGACTAGCGTTATATCAATGCAGACCCACAGTGCGGTGCAGGCTATCAAGAGTTGTTTTTTTCTTGAGGGCGATGAAAGATGAGCAGTGAAGAAAGCCTTTGTAAAGCAAGGCGCGCAGATGAAAAATAGGACACTCTGTGCTATTTGGTCGTTAAGAAACAAGCTAATAGCAAAGAACACACAGAAAAATAGCAGCCCGGAGAGTGCAGCATTATTTAGGTGCTCTTTTGCTTTAGTCATAGGTTCTCGTAGGCTAATGATTCGAGGTATTCAATATTTGGAATTACAGCTTCTTCACCATCCAGTGTGATCATTGCTGAGTCAGCTTTTCCTGGCTTACGGTCAGACTGTTGAGATATCTCATTCCCTACTTTTACAAGTCGGGGGATACCTTGCGTCACAATAGCAAAAAAAGGTAAGTCTTTTTGGTGTTTACCAATAGTATTGACTACCGCAATTCTGGAGTTGGGTGTGACCTTGGCTGCTGAGAGCCCATTGGCGATTTCATACGATAATAAAGGAATATTGATTCCACGCCAGGATACAAGACCTAGAAAGTAATCTGGCTTAGTATCGCGGTTTTCAGGCGCTTGATAGCCTACTACTTCAGCGACGCTAACGTTAGGTAATAAGAGCTGGGTATTACTAACCGGTAGATATAGGCTAGAGATAACACTTTGAGCATCCGACACAATTAAACTCCTTTGTTTGTTTCTAAATTGCTAGCACTGGCGTCAGGTGCACTGTAGCAGCCAACTTTATTAATTAATGCTCGAGCCAGGTCTTTTGGAGATGCGGTGTATGCACTGCATTCAAGATCAATCACAGATTGCGGCATCGAGCCATTCGCACACCCATCTGGTGCTTGAGTCCATACTGAGCAGCCTTGCTTATGCATCGTAGGTGCCATCAACGAGCCGTCATTCCCCATGCCGCTAAATACGATCACATGGCAACGTTTTCCATAATGCGCAAACAGATTTCTTAATAAATGGTCAATTGATGGACCATAGGGTCCTTCCCATTCATTGTCTCTAATTGAGACACCATTAGATGAAAAGCAGACTTCATTGTCGACAGGAACGACGAGAACTTCGCCATCTTTAACTAAACAGCAGTCGGTTATAGGCTTTAGGTCGAGCATTGAATGACGGCCTAAGACGCGTGTTAGTACGCCCGAGAAGTGGGCATCGACATGCTGAGCATAAAGAAAGCCGGCTCTGATCGTAGATGGAATTTCATCCAGGAACTCTTTCACCGCTGCAGGACCACCGAGTGAGGCTGCTAGAACCCAAACGTCTTTAGATGGCGGATGAGACAGTCTGGGTGCCTTTTCGATGTCTGAAGGCTGGCTGAAAACGG
>NZ_LWGE01001854.1:0-822 GCF_001635315.1 Oleiphilus sp. HI0123 | reverse complement strand
TTTTATGGAGAATCGCCCAGAGCTATTGGCCTGTGTTGCTGCGATTGCCAAAATAGGGGCCGTGAGTGCGCTCATCAATACCAGTCAGCGCGCCGCGGTGTTACGCCACAGTTTTGAGCTCGTCGATGCTAAAGCAATTATTGTCGGGCGAGAGCTATTTTCAGCGATTTCTGAGGTAGAGAGTAGTCTTCCTGTTTCTAGTAATGCTCGCTTTTTCTTTGATGATGCTGACACTTTGCTTAGTGATGTTGACCCTGATGCTTTGCCTGATGGCTGGACAGATCTTGCGGCGGTGCAGAGGAAAGAAAGCTCAGAGAATCCGGGTAGTACCTTGAGGAGTCGTCCTTCCGAGGCTTTCTGTTATTTTTATACCTCTGGTACGACCGGGCTGCCGAAAGCGGCTATTTTGACTCATGGACGTTTTATGAAAGCCTTTGGTGGTGCGGGACTGGCATGTTTACAGCTGACACCGCGTGACCGAGCTTATGTGACCTTGCCATTTTATCATGGTACAGCCTTGGTAGTTGCATGGGGCAGTGTCTTGGCTGGTGATGCCTGCTTGGTTATGGCGCGACAATTCTCTGCTAGTAGATTTTGGTCTGAGGTAAGACGAACGCAAGCAACTGCTATTTGTTATGTTGGTGAGTTGTGTCGCTATTTGATGTCTCAGCCAGAAAGTGCTGATGATAAAAATCATCAGGTAAGAATGATTTTTGGTAACGGTTTGCGAGCAAACCTGTGGGCGGGTTTTAAACAGCGCTTTGGTGTCGATAAGGTGATGGAGTTTTATGGCTCTAGTGAGGGGAATGTAGGTTTTCTCAA
>NZ_LWGE01001853.1:0-2440 GCF_001635315.1 Oleiphilus sp. HI0123 | reverse complement strand
GACCCGTATGCATGCCGTTAAATTACTCCTAGCGAGTCTTCTATGTTTGTTCTCGGCAAGCGTGTTTGCAGCTGAGCAAACTGCTAAAAAAGAGAATTTATTTATCTTCGTTTTCAAAGAAGGTGTGGCGCAATCGAATATCAACGTTAAGGTTGGCGATGAAAGCTCAAAGACCGATGAGTTTGGTGTGGCTGCGTTTACTTTGCCAGCAGGTGATCACGAAGTTGGTTATTACAAAGGCGGAGAGTTGTTTGCATTAACCGATGTAGCATTACTTGAAACTGTATCGAGTCAGGTATTCCTGAACTTAACGAATCAAGGCGAAAGCGTAGAGCTTGATCTACCGCTGTCAGCGTATGAGCAGGACTTTGATCATCAGGATGTTAAGCCGCAAACCGGTCCTAAAGGTAATCTGATTTTCTCCGTGAGAGATTCTGCAAATGATGCCGCTGTTTCTGGTGCGAAACTATTCTTCAAGGGCTATGCCATCGATGCAATCACTGATGAAAAAGGTATTGCCACGGTAGAGCTTGCAGCGGGTGACTATGATATATCAGTTATCCATCCAAAGTATGTAATGCAGGTAAGCAAGGACGTTTCGGTTCGAGCCGAAACAGATAACGAACACGCGGTTAAGTTGATTAAGGCCGATATTGTATTAGATGAGTTTGTTGTATCGGCGCCCTTTGTTGAAGGGAGTTTGGCTTCAAATATTGCAGAACTTAAAGATAGTGATGTTGTGGGTGACGCAATTTCTAGTGAACAATTTAGTAAGTCTGGCGATTCAGATGCGGCTGGCGCCCTAAAGCGGGTGACCGGTATTACTATTGTTGACGATAAGTTTGTCTTTGTTCGTGGTTTGGGGGAGCGCTATAGCACCGTTCTTCTAAATGGGCTTGAAGTGCCTTCACCTGAACCGACAAAACGCGTAGTTCCGCTTGATATATTTCCTGCCGGTGTTATCCAGAGCATGGATATTCAAAAGACATTTTCTAGCGATATTCCAGGTACCTTTGGTGGTGGCACAATCTTAATCAATACCAAAGATATCCCAAAAGAAGATAATTATATCAGTGGTAGCATCAGTGTTACTGTCAATGATGCAACAGGTAACGACGTTGTGCATAACCCTGATAATGACCAGAGCCTACCTGGTATCTTGTTGAATTTAAGTGATGGCTTTAAAGCCTTAACGAATGAAGTAAAAGTTGGTGATTTGGTACTTGCTGAGGGTATCACAGCTGCTGAAAGAACGGCACTCGACAAAGCAATGGTTAGCTACCGTAGCTATGGTATTACTGAAACCAAGCTTGATCCAGGTACGAGTTTATCTACATCCTTCGGTCAGAGTTTTAAAACGTCTGGGGGGATGAAGTATGGCTTTGCCGGAAATCTATATTATAAAAACGAGCAAAATAATAGCGCCGATGTGACGGAAAATACTCAGGCCGATGCAAATCAGCGTGACAAAGATAAGACATTTGGGAAGACTGTTTTAAATGAAAAGCTTGGAGGTTTGGTTAGTTTTGGTCTTGAACCGACAAGCAACTCAAAAATTAAATATACCTTTGTTGGTCTAAATGAAGAAGAGGATCAAACAACGCAGTCTCAAATATATGACTATTTAGAGGAAAGGTCATCTGAAAAGGTCTTGCTAAGGTATACAGAAAAAGAGCTCTACTCACATCAACTATCTGGGGAGGGTTTACTTGGTGAGAAATCTGGTAGTCTTCTAGATGCGTTAAATCTCAGTACAGCTTTATCATTTTCTTCTGCTACGCGTTTAGAGCCCGGTACTTTTGAATATGTTTACAAAGAGTCGAATTCTGGCAGCGGGCTTGCGATTGATAAAAACAAAATGTTTTATCAATACTCAAACCTTGAAGATGAAGTTTTGAATTTTCGAGCGGATGCTTCCTTGCCGTTTACGCTCAATGGTCAGGACAATAAAATTAGTTGGGGTTCTTATTTCTTAAGTAAGGAACGTACCCTGGATAACAGGCGTTTCAAGTTTTCCTACAATCCCATTGAGGATGATACGCGAGCAATCGATGATATTTTGGTTGATAGCTTAGCAGTCACAGATCGACTTGATTTAACAAGTAATTACCGTCAAGAAGATGCCTACCTTGCTGAACAGAGTTTGGTTGCTTTTTATGTTAATGCTTTGATTTCACCATTCAATGCACTGGATTTGAATTTTGGTTTCAGGCAAGAGCAGTCAACGCAAGACCTTGAAGTAGGGATAGAAGAAGATAGTCAGGAGTCCTACAGTCTTGAAACGTCAGACACACTCCCTTTCTTTGGTGCCACTTTTAGGGTCTCAGACGAGCATCAGTTCCGTTTTGCCTACAGCAATACGCTTACGCGACCTGACTTCAGAGAATTTAGCCCAACGCGTTATAAAGATCCTGAAACTGATTATGTCGTTCGAGGAAAC
>NZ_LWGE01001852.1:0-637 GCF_001635315.1 Oleiphilus sp. HI0123 | reverse complement strand
ATTGACCTTGCTGAGCAGATTCGGCAAAGTACTTTTGCTAGGGGGGATAAGCTTCCTTCTGTTCGGGAATTAGCGAAACAGCGCTCGGTCAGTGTGTCGACTGTTTTAATGAGCTACGGTTTACTAGAGGACTGGGGGCTGATTGAGGTGAGGCCAAAGTCTGGCTATTATGTTAAAGCCATTGCGCTCAGTGCGCCGGTAGAACATTTATCTAAAGACCATATCCACAACTCTGTCTCTGATTGCGGCCCGGATGAAGTCACCACTTCAGAATTGATCATGGACGTCCTGGCCAGTTCGGCAGAACCAAACAATGTCAGCTTCGGTGCAGCGGTCCCGGCAAGTGACTTCCCTATTATTGAACAACTAAAAAAATCATTTGCAAACCTTGTGCGGACTGAGAAGTTTCTCGGCATTGGCTATGACTCAGGAAAAGGCTGTCCTCAACTAAGGAAGCAGCTCGCCAGACGTGCTTCTGATGCGGGCATGTTAGTGTCACCTGATGAAATTATTATTACTGCTGGCTGCCAAGGGGCCATTGTATTGTGTTTACGCTCTCTGTGTGAAAAAGGTGATGTGGTTGCGGTAGAGTCGCCAGGCTATTATGGCTTGTTACAGTTAATCGAATCTTTGGGGC
>NZ_LWGE01001851.1:0-1039 GCF_001635315.1 Oleiphilus sp. HI0123 | reverse complement strand
AGCATGGATGAGATACGAGCACTAGAAGATAAACTCCGCAGCCCGCTCGTACTAAAGTGTTTTGATGACTACTTCCAAAAAGACCACCTAGCACTCGATACCATATATGAGTACACGACCTAAGCAGTCGTCAAAACAAGAATTATATAAAAAACAGCGTTTTTCTCTTAAGCTTATCTCAAGATAGTTTTTTTGATCGGAATAGAAACAATGGGGCCGCGTCCTTGCGAAAACTGAATCTAGCGCTTGAAAAAACACTAAATAATAATGAGAAAACTTTTGCACAAGGCCAGCTTAACATTCAGGCCAAACAAGAGCTGTAAATGCGATGCGCAAAAGTAAAAGGCTTGCCTAACTAGTGACTGGCCCAGAACACCGTTGCTAATCCGTGCAAACAGTGCTCAGGCAAGCCAAGTACTACTATACGTAGAATATATTCTTAATCGAACCCGTCTGGGTCTTGACAATTCTCCGCCCAAATGGCGACCCAGGAATTTTTTTCTAATTCAATGCCAATTCTGTGAACTAGCGCTTATTAAACTGGAAATCTACTCAGGAATTCCGTTACTATCTTTACAACTTAAAGATCTCTCAAGCGCTTAAATCTAGATCGCTCAGCAGTTATAGGTCTCGTGGCATAGCAATGAACTACAACAATAAAATTGTCGACCTTGTCGCTCATATATATGAATCGGTCGCTTACGACGATGTATGGGAAGAGGTTATCAGCGATATCTGCGATGCAATTGAAGCGCTGGGCGGCTATCTAACGATTACTGATAGGAAGTCCCAGCAACTTAGTATCGTTGCTAATCGATTTAACGACAAAACTATCGAGTCATATAGCGAAGAATACGCCCCCCTTGATGAACGCAGACTAAGCGTCGAAGACATGTCTACCAGTTCAATCAAAAAAGTCTCAGAGCTATTAGATAGCCAAAGCTAACGCTCTTCTAAAGTCTATCAGGAGCTATTCCGTGAAAATGATTGCTTCCATAGTATCAGCACCTGCTTTTATCGAGATACCCAGTTCATTGCC
>NZ_LWGE01001850.1:0-493 GCF_001635315.1 Oleiphilus sp. HI0123 | reverse complement strand
CAAATCCATTATGTATGAGCCGTTTTTGATATTCCCTGAAGGCTCTCGTTCATATGTTGCCAAGGACGGAAGTGTCACAATGAAGTATGTCAGCCCTCGGTTCGTGCAAGCCTATTTTAGGCCTGATGATGTGGTTTTACCTATTAGTCTCGTGGGTGGCTCTGATATAGGCAATAGTTGGCGCCTTAAACCGGCAAACATTGGTCTGTGTGTGGGTGAGCCGATTAAAGTTAGCGAAGAAATGATTGCAAACTTTGATACAGAGGGTGTTGGGATAATGCGTAAAGTTGCGGCGTTACCTAATATAAAAACGGTTAACTTTGACGAAGATATTCAGGCTGGTAAGAAGCTTGAAAGTCATGCTGCTTGATTGAGTTGTACTCAGATCTGAGAGTTTTGTCATATAAATAGCTCTATTTGTCTATTGCATTTTGTCAAAAAGCGTAGCTTTTTGTTTCGCTCATACTTTGCTCATAATTTAAGTAAAATCTAG
>NZ_LWGE01001849.1:0-1109 GCF_001635315.1 Oleiphilus sp. HI0123 | reverse complement strand
TGCTGAAATTGGCCGCTTACACGATGCGGGTATCGTTGCAGGGCCAGAGTAGCGTCTAATCCAAACCTTTTTCCTTAAGTGTGTACTATTGGGGCCAGAGTAAAACAAACGCCTTTACTCTGACCCAATTTGAAGATGCTTATACCCTGTTGTTTCTAAAGAAATTTTATGGACTTCCAGGGGGCATTATTTTTATTCCATAATACTATAAAAATCCTAAGGCGGCTTTGATTCATTCGGCTATATTAGTAGGGATAGTAATACTTATGGAATAGAAAGGAGTCAAAATGCCCCAAGCAGGAAGCGCCCTGGAGCCCTTACACCTATTATTTAAAGAAACATGTATTGACGTTTTCGCAAGCATTCAATGCGAATTGGAAATTGTAGAGTCGGCAAAAGAGGTCTTGGCCCTGCCTTGCGCATTTATCGAAGCGCTTTCCGATGACCTGGAGCTGAAATTACTACTACGAGGCCCTGTCTCCATTCTAAGAGAAACTTATCCAATTAAAGGTGATGCCGAGTTTGTTCAAGCTCATGAGATTGAAGACTGGATTTCCGAATTGGCTAATCGTTTTATGGGGGCGCTCAAAAACAAACTCATCGATTATCAGCACTACCTGCAACTCGGCACCCCTCAAAAGCAGTTTGGCATTCGGCTTGATGAATTGCTTGACGAAGGTTTTTCGATGTTAACGCTTAACTTTCAAAGTGGGCGAGAAGTCTTTGAATGTAGTTTGCACACAAAAGTATTAAATCAAAATTTGTCCTTTGAGTATAAAGAGCCTGAAGCCGATCCTTTTGATGATGGCGAGCTAGAGATGTTCTAAATCTTTCTACAAGAGCTAGCTTTTGTTTCGCGCCGCTATTTTTGCTAAAATGCCGCGCAATTTCCTACATATTGAATTTTTGTGACCTTACTTTATCAAAAGCGTTTGTTCTTCAGGCTTTATAGTTAAGTTAAGGTCATCTAGCTGGTTACTATTCCATGAAAGAATCCTTATTGCTTCGTTTAGACAGTATTTCTGAACGTTACGAAGAATTAGCAGCTCTTATGAGCGACCCTGATGTGATCACAGACCAGAATAAATTTCGCGACTTTTCAAAAGAGT
>NZ_LWGE01001848.1:0-649 GCF_001635315.1 Oleiphilus sp. HI0123 | reverse complement strand
AGGGCGCGCATGCATTTGTTTCCTTTAAGATAAAGCACTTGGGTTATAGCTGGCTTTTAGGGCGCTTTAATGAGTTTGACGGTAGTTTTTCTTATGATGCTGCAGCACCTGAAAAATCTTCAATTAATGTGACAATTCAAACTGATAGTATTGATTCCAATCATGCTGAACGTGATAAGCATTTAAAAAGTGATGACTTCCTAGATGTTAAGAAGTTTCCGCTTGCGACCTTTAAAAGTACGAACTTTAAGGCGATTGATGAAGATAGTGCGATAGTAACGGGGAATTTCGAGCTTCATGGGGTAAGTAAAAGTATTAGTTTCCCGGTTGAAAAGGTGGGTGAAGGGAAAGATCCTTGGGGTGGTTATCGAGCTGGGTTCACCGGTAAGACGAGCTTAAAGCTTGCTGATTACGGTATTACCCGTAACTTGGGCCCTGCTTCGACACACGTAGAAATTGAGCTGAACATCGAAGGTATTCGACAGTAGCCCCTAATTCAGGATAATTATTGTAACCGGCTAGTAAGTAATTACTCGCCGGTTTTTTCTTTAAATTCGCATAAGTCCTCAATTAAGCAGGCGCCGCATTTAGGTTTTCTGGCAACGCATGTGTAACGTCCGTGAAGAATAAGCCAGTGGTGAGCGTCTAA
>NZ_LWGE01001847.1:0-1034 GCF_001635315.1 Oleiphilus sp. HI0123 | reverse complement strand
TAGCTTCGGATTTGAGCTTGGCTTTAGAAAAAGTTTGGATGGTCTATTGGGTGATCTTGAACATTACTTCGTAGAAGGAAACTACGCTTGGATTCACTCTGAAGTGCAGCTTAATCAGTCTGATATTGATTCCTACGGACTGACTACAAACGATCGAGCCATGCAGGGTCAGTCTCCTTATGTGACCAATATAAAGTTCGGTTACGATAATTTCTTTACAAGAAGAAGTGCGATGTTTCTTTACAATGTCTATGGTAAGCGTATTTCTGCATTGGGTGTAGATGGTGTTGCGGATGCCTACGAACAACCATTCCAGCGCTTGGACTTTGTTGTGAAGTGGGGCTTAAACGATACCTATGATGAACAAGAGAAAAAAATTGGTTATACCGTTTCTCTCAAGATTAAGAATCTTCTTGATCAAGATGAGGAAACACTTCAGGGAGGTCAAGTTGCCAACCTTGAAAGTCCGGGACGTTCCGCAACTGTTGGTTTCTCGATGAAGTTTTAAGGTGAGATGATATACGCAATGCTTAAGTTAAAAGTGATTAGTAAATTTAGAACTCTCGCGCTGTTGGCTTGCTGCCTTGGCGCTACACTCTGCGCAGCAGCCGAATCTTCTAGTGAGCTGAAGGTGGGCAAAGTTGTCGGCAAACATATTTTTGGCTTAGCCAGAGATGTTCAGAATGACCCTTTATTGCTGGAGGGGGAGCCCTTGATATATGAAGCTTCAGCGAACAATGCTGAGCTTACAGTTGGTAACCGTCAGTTTAGGGTAGACATCTTCGATCATGACATTGGTGGGGTTTACCTAAGCCAATACAATGACGAGTCCAGCCTTTTAACTGACACCAGTAGTATGTCTCTCGGAACGATCGGTGGTGTGCACTCAGCGACACAGCTAAGTAAAACAGCTTGGAATACGCTTACATTTTCAGAGTATAAAATGATAGATGCTAGATATAGTGAAGAGTTTGCTAGTGTCTTTAATCCATACTTCAAAGGTAACAGTGACCTTGTCAAACCATACCAATATG
>NZ_LWGE01001846.1:0-1058 GCF_001635315.1 Oleiphilus sp. HI0123 | reverse complement strand
CAGCCGCTATAGCAGTATTTGCCTGGAAACCGACGTTCCAAATACCAAAAAACATAGCAGGGAATGCGCACAACCAAACCGTAATCATAATACGCTTAAGGTCGAGACCATCTCTAACATGAGATGTGGTTTTGGTTACACTTGATGGCGAATAAAAAATGGTGTCAGCAGCTTCGTAAAGCGCATACCACTTCTCGTACTTGCCCCCTTTCTCGAAATGGGGCTCCATTTTATCTAAAACTGTTCTAAGTCCCATGATCAACCCTCAATTTCGATTCGAGTCAGATTCTCTCGTAGAATCGGACCGTACTCATACTTACCAGGACAAACATATGTGCAAAGCGCCAAATCTTCTTCATCTAGCTCTAAACAACCTAGAAGTTGTGCTTGCTCTGTATCACCTACAATCAGAGATCGTAGTAACTGAGTTGGCAAGATATCTAAAGGCATCACTTTTTCGTAAGCACCAACAGGAACCATTGCTCGATCACTACCATTTGTTGTGGTCGTAAAGTTGAACAATTTGGCAGGGTTAAGCTTAGAAAGGTAAATATTCATCACAGAGAACTTGTTGGCACCAGGAGATAACCAACCAATAAACTCACGCTCTTTTTGTTCATCAAGAACACTAACTTGCGAAGCATAGCGCCCTAAATAATCAACTGTAGCTCTTGCGGTCCGGCCACCAAAAACCGAACCTGAAATGGCTCTGGCAGAGGTTGAACTAAGTTCATTGCTCAGCAGCTCAGATATATTGGCACCAAATTGAGTTTTAACCAAGCGCGGTTTCTTAACAGAAGGGCCAGCAATAGAAACAATCCGCTCTACATACAGTTCGCCAGTCGTGAAAAGCTTAGCGATCGCGATGACGTCCTGATAAGAAATAGTCCATACACTCTTACTATCGCTTACAGGATCAAGGTAATGGATGTGTGTTCCGGCATTACCAGCAGGGTGCGGGCCAGAAAACTCTTGCTTTTCTACGCGCGCGATGGGTGGTAGTTCGATGTTAGAACCAGCTTTAGTACAAACAAAAACCTTACCTTCAGTAAGTTTTT
>NZ_LWGE01001845.1:0-836 GCF_001635315.1 Oleiphilus sp. HI0123 | reverse complement strand
TTTCAAATGATTTTTCCACTAGAAGCAGCCTGCGCAAGAGGCCTGGCAACTCCCGAAACACATCCTAATATTAGCAATTATGTTGCCAGTATTCATGCTAGGCCCGCATACCAGGCCGCCATAAATGCAGCTGGTGATTACGATTACGCATAGTCTGGCTTAACGCTATACAACATATTAACAACAGCAACCGTCTCCCTGGCCCTAACAAAGAAGGTCTCCGCTAGACCTTCTTTTCCACAGGTCAATCACACCCGCTGTTAATCACCACACCCTATGTTAAAGAAGCGATAAATTGTTCATGAAATACAATGCTATCGACAGGCTTTGAATAAAGATAACCCTGAGCTTGAATACAGCCCAGTTTAATTAGTTCACTCTCTTGTGCTTTCGTTTCTACACCTTCAGCAATCAACGAAAGCTTAAAAGTGTCGCCTAAAGAGATTATTGTCTTAATCAAATCACAATATGGGCTTCGAAGGGGTATGTATTAACAGCTAACCTGCCTGACTCTTGGTTACACGTGATAGCCCAAGAAATCGTCGGGCTCACATTTTCGTTTGACGCTTTCACCTTCTTTCTAGTAGAAGTTAAAGTGTCTAAAAATAGAATAAATCTAGAAGAAGCTTATTAACATCCGCCAATGGGACAGGATCTTTGGCGAATAAGACACTCAATCGAGAATGTGAACTTATCGTGGTAGGAATTATCTAGATAATAAAGAGGCATATCTCAGTAACAAGATATGCCTCTAACTTGGTAAACAATTTCAGGATGTATAATTAGAGCGTTGGCACTTTCAAAGTTGACTGTTTATTGCTGCTATATTCAAAATC
>NZ_LWGE01001844.1:0-6661 GCF_001635315.1 Oleiphilus sp. HI0123 | reverse complement strand
GACAATAATGTAGATAGCCCAGGACTAATTCGTACCGTTGCCCCCGGTAGTACACGTGTCAGCGCCAGCTTTGAAGGCCTATCGTCCAGCGCAACCTTCACAGTGACGGACGCAATACTAAGTTCTATTGCTATTACCAGCCCTGCTAGCGCGATAAACGTTAACGATGAACTGCAACTGAGTGCCATTGCAGACTACTCCGATAACAGCAGCAAAGATCTCACCCAAGAAGTAAGCTGGATAATCAGTGACAATGATGTTGTATCTATCGAGACGGCATCGAATGACTACTTTTCTAATCAAAGCGGTTTGCTAAAAGCTCTGTCAGCCGGCACCAGCGATATATCTGCCCAGTTACTAAACAGCTCAGGAGAACTTATAAGCTCTAACACTCTGAGCCTCACAATCTCGGAAGACCCTAACGCTACTAAAGCGATATCACTGTCACTGACTCCAAACGTTATTCTAAACAACGGTATTGATAGCTCTATTGTGTCCGCGACTTTAAGCCCTAACTCGGCTAGCGGAGCAATTCCAGATAACACTGAAGTGAGTTTTAGTATCACTGATAATGGCACCACACATATCGAAACGGCTTATACCAGTAATGGCGTCGCTCAAATTACCCTAAGCTCTGAGAATATTGGTCTGATATCAATTGAGGCTTCGAGCAATCAAATTCATAGTTCGTCAGCAATATACAGTACAAATGATTTCAGAAATGTCATCGTAAGCTACGCAGAAGCAGAAGTATTATATGATGCAGAAAACGAGGTCTTAAAATCTGGCAGCACTTTACTAACACTTGTCCGAAACCTATCAAATCGCGACTTCGATCTACCATTAATTGCTGTTATGACTGGCAATCCAGACCCTCAAATACATTTACCTGAATCACCTTTTGACACATCCCTTCTAACAGGAGATCAAGTTTTATCGGGAGGAGAAACAAACGCATTTGGCTACGCCCTATCTGAAGACGTCAGCGGCAGCATTTTTTATATCCTTTATGCATTAAGTGACGACACAACAAATACAGATTTTATAAGCGGTTCTGTATTCAGCTTCCAGTAAACGCCCCTCCCGACAAGAAACGAACCACTCACCACGAGTCTGGTTCGTTTCTCGCCCAGCAACTAATCCAGCGCAGTTTTCGCACCAATACAGTGCCGAACTTCCCCTCCTAAATATTAAGCACTTTTTCTTAAATGGCCTATGCTGAAATAGATTGCGGCTGACAAGTAGTTGCGTCTTCACCACACTAAAAATGTCAGTAACGACGAACTAAAATAGCAATAATAGGAAACAACCATGTCCATCTCTCGAAAAGTTCTCCTCGGATCACTTTCAGTGTCCGTTGTTTCGGTACTATTAACCGCTCTGATTACAGCAGGTGTTGGATTTAATATTGCCGAAAGCGTTATTGAAAACGAAGCACGGAAAGCGCTCATCACACAGCGAGAATCCCAGAAGGACTTTATTCACAGCTACCTACAGACTATCAAACATGAGCTTAAAGCTTTCTCTGCAAGCCATAGTGTCGTCGACTCAGCTGAAGGCTTCATCGCTAGCTATGATGATTTTCCTAAAACCGTCAGTAGCAACGAAATATCTGACAAGTTAGAAGATTATTACACCGGGCAATTTGGTGCCACCTATGCCGAGAGCAATCCAGGCTCTTCATTATCTCCCGGCAATTTACTTAACAGCATTAGCGATAAAGCCCGTTTAATGCAATATCACTTCATTGCAGACAACGCTAACCCCTTAGGTCAAAAAGATGCCTTAGACTCACTCGACTTTAGCTCCGATTACAATGAGGTACACAAAGAGTATCACCCGGAGTTTAGAAAGCACCTTAACGAATTCCAATATTACGACATCTTTTTGATCGATATTGACTCAGGCGAGATTATTTACTCCGTTTTCAAAGAGCTCGATTACGCCACCTCTTTACTTACCGGGCCTTATAAAAATAGTGACTTAGCTAAAGTCTATAAAGAAGCTGCCAACGCAAGTGACCCTGACCACATTGCCTTTACTTCTTTTCAGTCTTATACGCCATCTTATGAAGCTCCTGCCTCCTTTATGGCAAGCCCTGTGGTAAATAAACAAGGTGAGAAAATCGCCGTTTTGGCTTTTCAAATGCCTATCGATGAGCTGAACCGAATCATGACCCATAACGAACAATGGGAAAAGTCTGGTATGGGCTATTCAGGCGAAACTTACCTGGTTTCTCAAGAATTCAAAGCTCAGAGCAAGAGCCGCTTCTTGGTTGAAGACAAAGAGAACTTCTTAAGCGCGCTTAAAGAGAGTGGCGTAAACGAGAAGACGCTTAAGCAAATTGATCTTAAAAACACCAACATTGGCTTCCAAGAAATCCGTACTCCCGGTGTAGAGAAAGCCTTACGGGGCGAAAGTGGCTTTGATATCTTTCCAGACTACCGAGGCGAAGAAGTTCTCTCTGCTTATGGTCCTCTAGAGTTTGAAGGTAGCCGATTCGCACTGCTATCAGAAGTCGACTACGCTGAAGCGCATGCTTTTGCAGGGGATATGATTCGCTCCTTTGCCATATCGGTATTCATTATTGCTGCCATTATTCTGTCTATCGTTGCTTATATCGCTTGGGCATTTTCCAAATCTCTTTCTACTCGCCTCAATACCGCTGTCGAAGTTTCCAATGCCGTTGCCAAAGGCGAAAGAGTTCATATCGAACAAAGCTCTCAGCAAGATGAAATCAGCGACCTAATGAGCGCTCTAGATCGCATGCAAACAGAATTGATTGGCGAATTCGAGCGCCGAGCAGAAGAAACCAGCCGTGTGACTAGCGCCCTGAAAGTTGCCAATACCAACCTGATGATGGCAGATAATGACCTTAACATCATCTACCTCAATAATGCGGTCGAAAAAATGTTTAAGGATGCTGAGTCAGACCTTCGCAAAGACTTACCTAAGTTCTCTGCCGATAACTTGATGGGTGTAAATATTGATGTTTTCCACAAGAATCCGGCTCATCAAAGACAGTTACTAGCCAGCTTAACGCAAAGCTATGAAAGTACTGCCAAAGTCGGTGGCCGCAGCTTCAGAATTGTTGCCAACCCTGTTGAAAGCGAGAACGGCAACCGTTTAGGTACTGTTGTTGAATGGGTAGACGAAACAGAGATGCTCGCCAAGCAAGCGCAGGAAAGACAAGAGGCTGCTGAAAATGTACGCCTGAAACAAGCTCTTGATAACGTAAGTGCTAACGTAATGGTTGCAGACGCCGAGCGAAACATCGTCTATATGAATGATGCCGTACTTGAAACACTTAAAATCGCGGAAGAAGATATTCAACAAGTACTTCCACAGTTTGATGCCAACAATTTACTTGGGCAATCAATTGATATCTTCCATAAAAACCCAAGCCATCAGAAAGAGCTACTAGAGAATCTAAGCGCTCAACACAAAGCCAATATTCAAGTTGGTCGACGCCATATGGAGCTATCAGTCAACCCGGTTAAGACCGAGTCCGGTGACCGTGTCGGTACAGTTGTTGAATGGAAGGATAACACTGAAGCATTGATAAAACGTGAGAATGAGTTACGCGTAGCAAACGAGAATGCTCGCTTAAAAGAAGCATTGGAGAATGTCAGCGCCAATGTGATGGTCGCCGATTATGATCGTACCATTGTCTATATGAACCCTGCGGTCATCAAAACACTCAAAAATGCAGAAGCGGCAATTAAATCAGCCCTACCCAACTTCGATACCGATAACTTATTGGGCCAGAGTATTGACCAATTCCATAAGAACCCGAACCATCAAATCAATGTGCTTGATAACTTGAGCGGCGAACACCAGGCTCATATCGAAGTCGGTGGCCGCCACATGGAGTTGCGCGTTAATGCCGTTGCGAATGAAGCTAAAGAGCGCATCGGAACAGTCGTTGAATGGTTCGACCGTACCAATGAGGTCATGATTCAGCAAGAAGTTGATAACATCGTAAACGCTGCAAGAGCTGGTGACTTGTCTCAGCGAATCGCTATAGCCGGTAAGGAAGGCTTCTTCAAGCAATTGAGTACAGGACTAAATGACGTACTCGATAATACCGACACCTTCATTTCTGATATGAGCAAGCTCTTTGAAGAAATGGCTCAAGGTAATTTGAGTCAGGCACTCTCTACTAATTACCAGGGTGATTTTGAGAATATCGCTAACAATGCTAATGCCACGCTTAGCAAATTGAGTTCTGTTCTAAGTGAAATCATGGGCATATCAAGCTCTGTAAATGAGTCCGCTAATGAGATCTCACAAGGCAGCGTCGACCTAAGCAACCGAACAGAAAGCCAGGCCAGCTCTCTGGAAGAAACCGCTGCCAGCATGGAAGAAATTACCAGTACGGTGAAAGAAAGCGAGAAGAACTCAGACGATGCAAACTACGAAGCTAACGATGCTCGTGTGAAAGCCGAGTCAGGCGGACAAGTTGTTAATCAGGCGGTTGAGGCGATGAAAGAAATTTCTGAATCCAGCAACAAGATTAATGACATTATCGGCGTCATTGATGAGATAGCTTTCCAAACTAACTTATTGGCACTTAACGCAGCTGTGGAAGCCGCAAGGGCAGGTGAACACGGACGTGGTTTTGCAGTGGTGGCAGGTGAAGTTCGAACCTTGTCCCAACGCTCCGCCAGTGCCGCGAAAGAGATCAAAGACCTTATTCGCGACAGTGTCAATAAAGTCGAGTCAGGCTCAATGTTAGTCAATCAGACAGGTGAAACCTTAAATGGCATCGTCCACTCCGTAGAGCAAGTTGCACGCCGTATAGAAAGCGTCAATGTTGCTGCCAAAGAACAATCTAACGGAATTGGACAGATCAACCAGGCCATTTCGCAAATGGATGAGATGACACAACAAAACGCAGCATTGGTTGAAGAAACTGCCGCTGCGTCAAGGTCTATGAGTGACCAGGCGAGTAAGATGCAACAATTGGTTCGTTTCTTCAGAACCTAGTCTGTCTGTGGCATAATTCGCAGCCTAAACCGAAAGGGGAGTCATTTGACTCCCCTTTTTTTGCACCAAAGTCTCAAACCTAGATAAAAACGAACCACTATATGTCAGCACAAACGAACGATATTCTTCAACAAGAACTACTTAGCAATCTATCTCGCTACCAAGATAGAGCGGCTCGCGTTTTCCATGGCAGAGGTAAATACTTTGAAGCGCTAAGCAGTCTGAATATTGAGTGGTACCCGCCCTATTTATTTGTGCAAAACTTTTCAGAAAGTCTTAGTGATGATATCGCCGCAAGTCTCAAAAAAGTATTTGACAACAATCTGTATATTTCAGCGATCATCATACAAACACGCAGTTGGCCTGAGTTAGAAACATCTATTCTCTACCAACGAAGCGAGTGTGAACTCCCGATTGAGCATACCGCTAAACTGAGCGACAAGCTTAAAAGCCATGTGAGCCTAGGAAAAAACCGAAACACCGGCGTGTTCCTGGATATGCGTGCAGGTTGGCAATGGGTTGAAGAAAATGCACAGGACAAGTCTGTGTTGAACCTGTTCTCTTATACCAGCATATTTTCCTTGTTTGCCCTAGAAGGTGGCGCCAAGAAAGTTATTAATATGGATATGTCTGCTGGCGCACTCCGAACAGCTCAGCGTAATCATAATCTCAACGGAATCAGTCAGGGTAAAGCGAATTTTGTAAAACGGGATATATTGAAGTCACGCAAACAATTTTCTTCTTACGGCCCCTTTGACTTGATTATTACCGATCCCCCGCCCTACCAAAAAAAGGCCTTTCGAGGCTGGCAGGACTACAAGCGACTACTTGGCTGGTGCAAGGATTGCCTGAACGAGAATGGCACTTTACTTGTCAGTCTCAACAATCCGCATGTTACACATCAGCAGTTTAAAGATGAACTGGGCGACTGTTTCCCAGAAACCAAAGAAATGACCATCATAGATAGCTGTGCAGAGATCAAAGAAAACGACCCTAGCAAAGGCTTAAAACTCATTGCAGTGAGCTTATAATATAGAGAGGGCAAATCACCTAAACTGAGTCAGCTATTCTTCTATTACATCGATGGTGTAAGAAAGGAAGCGCTCTCCTTCACCGGCCCCGGATTTCAATATCACGGTAAAGCCAATAAATAAGTCTTCGCCACTGCCAGGAGAAGGCAAACCTGTAACGGGAGGTTTTTTATACGTGACGCCCTGATACTTCAGCTTAAAGTTCTTTAGCACAATCTTAGGATCGTCCTCAGTACTCATCACATCAATCGTAATTGACTGCTCAGTATCGCTAGAGATTCTATAGTGACCCGATACCGCATGACCGCCGACAATATCAGCATTGGTCGCAGCAGCTAAGTTTCCGTTTGGCTTTAAGACTATTTTCTTACGTGCATCAGGTATTAAAGCTAAAGGTAATTCTGCCTGCTGCAGTTCTTCAATTATGACCTGTGCTTGAACCCTAAACGATAAGGCACTGCACAAAAGTATAAGGGCACCCACTACAGGTATTGTTTTATTTATCTTCATATCTTTCTGTATGTGTACCGGCATATCACCAGCAGAACGTTAATCCTTTATAGTCCGCTCTCAATTCTACCAACCTGAGTTTTCAATGTACCCAGAGAACGAATCGAACACCCATAACCCGCAATCACATC
>NZ_LWGE01001843.1:0-1051 GCF_001635315.1 Oleiphilus sp. HI0123 | reverse complement strand
TACATCTGGGCCGACAGAGCCAGAATAAATTGGTAAATCGATGGTTTTCCCATCAACCGATAACTGAGCTTTTTTATCAGTCATGGTGCTATCCTGTTGCTGAGATAGAGTAAGCCAAGCGTAGCTGCTGATTAATAGGTAAAAAGCTTGCGGCCAGTTGGCGACTTAAAAGTTTGCGCATTATGACAAATAGAATGACTATAGTCACGTCTCTGTAATGTGCCAATGTAGATGAAAAAAAAATCAAAGAAAGTTTCGGCTTTTTGGGTGGGTGAAATTTGCACGGCTGTGGCGCGGAAATATCTAATAAAAGCTAATTTGGTGCAAAGTGGGTATGAAAACTAAGAAAAAAAGCTTGATATGGTGCCAGAGCTGCCTAAGGCGGGGCTACTATGTTGCTGAAATATTATTGTCAAATACAAGAAAATTTATAATGGCCAAATAATGCCGTTATTTTTGTTCGTGGTTTGTATTTCGCGGCCTTAATCCCTATAATCCGTCAGCAAAATTAGGTGGTGGCCTATTTCACGTTTTGTTTCGGATAATCTTTATTGTAGATTTTCGGGCGGCAAGGCTGAATAGCGTTGAAACATCTTATTATAAAAAGGTTGCAAGGGTTGGCGAATCTTTAGAGATGCCTTCCTTTGTTTAAATTAGCTCATGCCAACTTGAGAGAGTATATGTGCTGTGAAAGATAAACGACCTGTAAATCTCGATCTAACTCAATTTAGTTTTCCTCTGCCTGCGCTAACGTCAATTGTGCACCGTGTTACCGGTGTGGCCTTGTTCGTTGGTGTGGCAATTCTTATGTATGTCCTTGAACTTTCGCTCTCGAGCGAAGACGGTTTTAACGCCGCTAAAGAGTGTCTGGACGGTGCTTTTGTTACTTTGATTATGTGGGGCTTGGTTTCTGCGCTTCTTTATCACTTGGTAGCGGGAATTAGACATTTATTAATGGACTGTGGTATTGGTGAAACGCTTGAAGCTGGCCAGTTCGGTGCCAAAGTTGTTATAGCAGTGTCAGTTGTACTTATCTTATTGGCAGGAGTTT
>NZ_LWGE01001842.1:0-687 GCF_001635315.1 Oleiphilus sp. HI0123 | reverse complement strand
TCAAGAAAGCTTGAAGGTAAGGGGTAGGGATGATTTTTCCACAAGACCGCTTAAATCTACCTTGGACGAAAGAAGCTGGTGAAAGTAAACGTTTCAGCAGTATTCTGCTTACCTTGCTCATGGTCTTTTTGGTACTAGCGGTATGGATACCTAATGCATCTGTGCCTGAAAAAGATCGCAAATCACTTGAAAAGCTCCCACCGCAACTAGCAAAGTTAGTGAAGAAAAAAGAGCCACCCAAACCCAAGCCAGTCAAAAAGGAAGAGAAACCTAAAAAGGTTGAAGAAAAGCCTAAAGAAGAAAAACCTAAACCTAAAGAAAAGCCTAAGCCTAAAGAAAAGCCTAAGCCAATTAAAAAGCCGGAGCCGATTAAAAAACCTCTGACTACAAAAGTCAAAAAAGCGAGAGAAGTTGCTAAAAAGTCCGGCTTGTTAGCTGTGCAGTCAGATCTTGCTGAACTTAAGACAGTCGTCGATGTCGCTGCCTTGAAAAAGAAAGTTGCACCAAGTAAGCAGGCGACCATTGCCGCGAAAGCAAGCGGACCTGCTAGTTCAGAAGTGCTCAAGCGCAGTAGTGGGATTTCTACTGAAGCCTTAGCGGCTCCAGCGGAAACCGTGTCACTAAGTGCGCGTGAGAATGAGGTGCGAGATGCAACAGAAGATGAGATATCTTTAGCTCTTGCTGAAG
>NZ_LWGE01001841.1:0-905 GCF_001635315.1 Oleiphilus sp. HI0123 | reverse complement strand
TGCTAAAAAGAGTGAAGTAGACCTTCTTGAAGACATGGCTGATACCGAAATATCGACACTAAAAGTAACACATCTTAATGAAGCTGTTTCGTTTTTCGAGCGTGCCTCGGACATCGACGCAGATGAGTACGCCGAATTGAGCTATGAAAAAGCAGAAGCTAAACTTGAAGCCTCAACAAGCTTTATTGAGAAGAATTATAGAGATAGAGAGGGGGTAAAAGCTGCAGGCATTGATGCTCTTTTGGCGACTAAAAAAGCTTACTTCGTTGCGATTGAAGCCGAACGCACGGTAAAAATGAAACCAGAAGAAGCTGAAAAGCACGTTCTTAAAGTAATGGAACTTCTCAATAACATTCACTTAGCTACATCAGGTCAAGACATTGAGCCTGAAAAACTATTTAACCAGTCAGAAGTTATAATCGATCTTATAAAAGAGCTGAAAAAGGCCCCTGTACAAAAACCTGAGCTTCCCGCTTCCCAGATCCAAACTTTCGCTGCGCCTCGATCCGAGCCGCTTGTGATTGAAACGCTCGAAGCACCTGCTCTGCCCGCCGGACATAAACCTCTGGAAGGCTTAGAAGTGGACAGCAGCGCTACCGATATCTCTTTACGTAAGGATGAAGACAGCTTTGATGCCATTGAAGTTGCTTCAGATAGCACGACTCTCGAAGAACAACAAAATAATGTTAATACCACTCCTGAAAGCACTCAAGCAGTTATTGATAATACGCAAGCAAACTTGAATAGTAATGAAGCCGTTGATGCCGTTGATGCCGTTGATGCCGTTGATGNCGTTGATGCCGTTGATGCCGTTGATGCCGTTGATGCCGTTGATGCCGTTGATAGCTTAACAGACCAAACAAGCGATCAGGGTAGATAAAAAATTAATGAATAGCAAGAGAGGG
>NZ_LWGE01001840.1:0-663 GCF_001635315.1 Oleiphilus sp. HI0123 | reverse complement strand
ATTGATAAGTCTCAAACGGTCAGGATTCAAAGTGCTCAATAAGCCGATTGATGCTAATAGTCTAGTGTCTTGTTTAACAGTAAACTAATGATCTTTACGTTCAAAATAACTTATGGAATTAACCGATTGAGGAGAAAAATAGGCTAACACTGCCATCTTGTACTTTGAGCGGAGGTGGATAGCGTTGGCGTATTAACTATTTATGGATACAGAAAATAATAAACATATTTTGAATGTTCTTGATGATGAAATGTATGGTGCAACGGGTGTCATCCCTCCTGATCGTGATGCAACTTTGTGGCGGTTTATGTCATTTGCAAAGTTTCTTTCTCTTTTGGAATCGGAAAGCTTATATTTAACAAGGATTGATGGATTCGATGATAAATTTGAAGGAGCTTTTCCGAAGAAAGCGTTGGAAAAATGGAATGCAACTACAGAATTGCTTCGTCAAGCAAACGATAGCAAAGAGTTTTCTGATTCTTATTGGGAAAGGCTTAGGAAAAATACTTTTGTCCAATGTTGGCATATGAATTCACATGAATCTGATGGAATGTGGAAGCTCTATGGCCATATAGAGGAAGCTGTAGCGATCAAAACTAAAGCTATTAAATTGCTCAGAGCTATCCATCGTGATTATGGCCTATTTATAGGTAAAGTATTCTA
>NZ_LWGE01001839.1:0-1925 GCF_001635315.1 Oleiphilus sp. HI0123 | reverse complement strand
CAAGCTTGTTGTTAAGGGTGCGTGGTAACTCCCCGAGTGCTTCAAGGTGCTGTGGCACCATGTAAGGGGGTAGTTGCTGTCGCAGGTGCTCACGAAGTTCACTGAGACTAATCGGGCTATTCTTCCATACAACATAAGCGATGAGCCGCGTATCGCCGGCACGGACTTCTCGTACGCTTAAGGCGCAGTCGTCAATGGCGTCGTGTTGGCGCATAAGCGTCTCAATTTCCCCCAGTTCTATTCGGTAGCCGCGTACTTTGACTTGCTGATCCAGTCGTCCCATATACATAAGGGTGCCGTCGTGGGTGTAGCGTACTTTGTCACCGGTGCGATAGAGTTGGCCGTCTCCAAAGGGGTTTGGAATAAAGACCTTCCGGGTTAATTCGTCACGATTGTTATAGCCTAAGGTCAAACCGTCACCACCGATGTACAGTTCGCCAGCGATGCCGTTCGGGACAGGACGCAGCTGCTCATCCAGCACAAATAACTGAGTGTTGGCGATAGGTAAGCCCAATCCAGGCGGTGTTTGGGTTTGTGTAATCTGGGCACAGCTAGACCAAACGGTGGTTTCAGTTGGGCCATACATGTTCCAAAGCTCACTACAGCGTTGAAGTAGCTCTTCAGCTAAATCCAATGGCAATGCTTCGCCACCGCACAGTGCTTTTAATCTAGGCTCACCCTGCCAGCCACTACTGATCAGCAATCGCCAGGTGGCGGGTGTTGCTTGCATGAAGTTTGCCTGATGCTTTATCAGCAAGCTTAATAAACGTCGACCATCACTACTATCCTGTTTCTTGGCAATAATGATTTTGGCGCCGACCCAGAGTGGCAAGTAGAGTTCAAGTACGGCAATATCAAAAGACAAAGTTGTTACTGCCATCAGGGTATCATCAGCCTGGAGCCCTGGCTTTTCGGCCATGCTGTGTAAGAAGTTCATGACGGAAGCATGGGGTACCACAACGCCTTTAGGCTTTCCGGTAGAACCGGAGGTATAGATGATATACGCAGCTGTATCCTCAGGGATTGTTACATCTGGGCAAGCTGTGTTCTGCTGTGATAGACGTTCAGAAATCAGATCGGTATTGAGTATGTGTGCAACAGAAGGCAGGCGCTTGATATGCGTTTCTTGAGTGACTAGGTGTTGTAAGCCCGAGTCTTCAATCATGTACGCCAAACGATCATCGGGGAAGTCAGGGTCAAGCGGGACATAGCTGGCGCCGACTTTCAATATGCCAATTAGGGCCGCGAGCATATGCTGAGAGCGGTCCAGGCACAAGCCAACGCGGTCCCCAACCGATACGTGCTCCTCTAATAGGAGCTGAGCCCACTGTGAGCTAAGTTCATCAAGCTGACGATAGCTTAAGACTTCCTGCTCAAATATGACGGCTTCTTTTTCGGCAAATTGTTGAGCTTGATGATGAAGGTAGTGACCGACAGTGCGAGGGGCGTTGGCTTGTTCTTCATGCCAGAAATGGTGCGTACCTAGGCTACGAGTAAGTAAATATTCATAATCGTTAATAGGGCTGAGTTCCAGCTCGCTGAGTGACTGGTTTAGATTAAAACTACACTGGGTTAGGAGCCAGATATATTCATCGATTCGGGCTTTGATTGACTCTTCCAGGAATAGGTCAGTATTGTACTGGCACTCGATTGTGAAGTGGTCACCGTAGTCGGCGACATTCATAAACTGTTCAAAGTTTTCATAAAACCTTGGGTTTGAGTGGAAACTACATTTTAGCTCGTGAAAATCTAGATGTTCGTCTTCCAAGCCTGTATCAAAGTTGTAAAGCAGGGGTAAAAGTGGAATTCTTGAAGGATCCCTTGCAATGGGTAGCTCTCGAATCAACTCCCCAAAGGTAAAGTTCTGATGTTCAAAAGCGTCTAGAATCTCTTCACTAATTTCGTGTATTGCTTGAGCAACTGAT
>NZ_LWGE01001838.1:0-1846 GCF_001635315.1 Oleiphilus sp. HI0123 | reverse complement strand
GCATGTAATGTAACAGAAGTATTAAGAGCAAACGCGGACACATTGGTAAATAAGCAAATGCCTACTCCCAACATTTTCATCTGTAAATCATATAATTTCATTTTACGACACCTCACAACTAACTCGGCGAAGTCAGTTGTCACAAATTCTATTCGTGGAATTAACACTCTCTTAACTTAAAGATATACCAATACGCTATTTTGGCTAGCCCTGACTAGCTTATATTGCAATTCTAATTTAGTCTAAGAACAGTCCCCCACATAACGTGTTCACTAGATAGCAATACACCCCGCCTCAACCGCCATTTATTTGACACCTTTTTTTACAATTAAAGCAACACTTTTGGCTTAGGAAGAACATAATCCCTATATTCATTTGGATTACCTTGCTCCCCTGCTTCGGCAGCTTTAACTATATTGTACATTTCCCGGGACGACACAAAATGCATTGCATATTGCTCACCATCATTGTACTTGTCTGCAAGATACTCATACATCTTCACAGTTGGCTCCCCTAACAAGGTATCAATATCCACCTCCTGAGTACCATGCGTATGAATTTTCACAAATACCCACTCTGGACGCCCCTTAACATGAATATGCTGATCAACCCACATATCAACACGATCAGATGTAGGGGGTATAGATTTACGAATATCACCATTTTCAATTCCTGGTAAAAACCCAAACTTTCGCTTCTTCCAATTTAGACAGAGCGGCCCCTGTATTATCATCAAATCACCAGATGCAGGCTTACCGACTTCAACATCAACGCCTTTGTCATGAGATTTAGGTTTATCTGGATCATCCGTCGCGTAATAGATCGAATTCACTGTTGATGTCTGAGTCGGACTTGGCGCTGATGGTAAGGTAAAGTCCGCATAACAACCTGTTGCTTTCAAAACTAAAAGTTCATCATTAACGCCACAATGCAGGCCTTCAGGGTGACAATTATCAAGCGTCCAATTTCCATGTATGAAACCATACGCCAGCTTCCCTGTCTCTGGATGTCTAACTAGAGAGCGATGCGAATTATGTAGGGTATTTGCAAAACGCTCCAAAGTTTCAGTCAAGTTTTCACGAGTATCATTTTCATGATGCAAATGAATTTCCAGCTCTCCAAAACCTTGTGCACATAAATCTTCAATCTTATCCAGATGCTCTTTTCTATACTCTTCTTCAGGATAGAAATAACTATGTTTTGGTAAGCAACCGTCTGAATCTTTAATATGACCAAACTCTTTAGGAATTTCCTGGTGCCAACGATCTACACGATGCCTTTCAACTTCAATATCATTTGGCTTCCCCCACTGTGGTTCGTAATGATCAACGAAACAAAACATAACATGCGTAGTTCCTTCGTACTTCAGTTTACCCTTTAATTTTCTTCTCAGGTAATAGGGTAGCCAGATATGCATTTCTTTCTTATAAAGAACCAATCCAACAAGACCTAGTCCAACTACAATTAATATTGCCGAGATCTCAAACGGTGACACCTTGCTTTACTCCTTTTTGCTGCCAGGCCAGCTTATGGGTGTTTCTGGCTTACTGATAATAACTCTAACACTAATTCTGCGTTGTGTTTCCACTGCCGCTGATTGTGAATATACTTCCTTGCTCCATCCCCAACCCTTTTAATATTCTTTAAATCCCCAGCTAACTTTAAGGTTATCTCGACAGCCTCAGCTTTATCCTTTCTAGTGAACAACCAACCATTTTCATTATCGCTTACTACTTCTGCGATTGGTTCAAAATCTGGAGAAACCAGTGCTACCTCCATAGCCATCATTTCAAACAACTTCATCGGTGAACCATATTCATTTGAATCTGGAAGAATTCCATAATCC
>NZ_LWGE01001837.1:0-920 GCF_001635315.1 Oleiphilus sp. HI0123 | reverse complement strand
TACGAACTCTATGGGCTTTCGCTGGGTATCAATCAGGGAAGCATTATGTACGAGCTTGATTTGGCCTATAAAACAAATCAACTCTCTTCAGTATATGCGCTGAGTGGTCGGCCTGAAAACTTAGAAAACAGGCTTGAAATTGCGCTAGGTTTTGAATATCTAAGTGCCGCTAATCATCAAGTGAATGCTGGTGTATGGCGTTTTAAAAGTCTAGAGCAAGATACGAATCGTACCATCTATAACGAGATCTGGAATGTTTCATGGAGCAAGGAGTACTTTAATGATGTGCTCGGCTTGAGTGTGCTTGGGGCTTGGTCTACTGTCTCTGAGCTATTTGTGTTGAATCTGGCATCTGAGTATGACTTTAATGACTATGTTCAGTTATCTCTTGCGCTTAGCTATGCCAGCAAAAGCGGCTCAAATGACCCAGTTTATCCTGATTCAAAACTTAGCAGCACCTTTAAAATAGAAGCCCAATTCTAGCGATTTCTAATTGCTTAGCGAGCTCCCACTTATCTCGCATTGTTAGTAATTTCCTCTTAGTTTTTATTAATGCACCGCAGTTTTATGCGCATGTAACATTTCTAACCTAAACTTAAGGCTAGATGCGATTATAAAATAAAAATATTTGGATAATATGATGGAAGCCAGATCTGTAAAAACGATTGAAGATGCGAAGCATATTGTAAATCTTCGTGGAATAAAGCATGTCAAAGTTGGTCTTTTCGATATAGACGGCGTGATGCGCGGTAAATATATGAGCAAAGATAAGTTCTTTGCTGGGCTCGACAAGGGTTTTGGTTTTTGCGATGTTGTTTTGGGCTGGGACTCGAAAGATCAGTTATACGACAATGTCAGTTACACTGGCTGGCATACAGCCTACCCAGATGCCTCTGTACGAATTATTCCCGAAAGCTGTA
>NZ_LWGE01001836.1:0-1194 GCF_001635315.1 Oleiphilus sp. HI0123 | reverse complement strand
AATTGAGGCCATGTGGTATCTTTTGGCAGGCTTGCGATACCTGATCTCACCGCCAGCCAGCAAGCGCCAAAGATTCCCAGTTGTTTGCCTAAAAACAGCCCAAGCGCGATACCTAATGTAATTGAGTTAAATAGATCATCAGTGCCGATCCCGATTAAGTTGACACCGGCATTCGCGAATGCGAACACAGGCAGTATCATAAAGGCAACCCAAGGCTGAATGCTGTGTTCCATTTGCTTTAACATTGGGTGTCCGTCTTCAGTGGCCACGTTAATTGGTATAAACCAAGCCACGATGAAACCCGCTAGCGTAGCATGAACACCTGACTTGAGTACGGCTGCCCACACAACGATACCGACAATAATGTAAGCCGCTTGTTTGCTCACCTTGAATCGGTTCAACAGGCCTAGAACAAACAGACCTGAAATGGCAACGGCAAGAGAGGCTGTTGATAGGTCTTGTGAGTAAAAAATGGCAATAATGACTATCGCACCGATATCATCAAATATAGCAACCGAGAGCAGGAATAGCTTGAGGGTCAGTGGTAGGCTTTTGCCGAACAGACTAAATATACCTAAAGCAAAGGCGATATCAGTTGCCGATGGAATAGCCCAGCCTTGAAGTGCCGCCGGATTTTGTTGATTTAAGCTAACATAAACTAAAGCGGGAGCAATGATGCCCGCCACAGCGGCAATAGCAGGTAGTATTATCTGGTCTTTTGAAGATAAGTGGCCTTCAATAATTTCTCGTTTAACTTCTAGGCCGACCAAGAAAAAGAACAGTGCCATCAAGCCATCATTGACCCAAAGCAATAGCGGTTTAGCAATTTCAAAGGAGCCGAATTGAATGGTGACGGGTAAGTTAAGCACACCTTGGTAGAAACCATTGAAAGCTGTATTCGCCATGATGAGTGCCGCCAAAGCCGCGAGAATTAATAGAATTCCCCCTGCTGCGTCATGCTCAACCATTTCTCGAAAAACTTTTGTCATAGGTAGGTCCTTGCTTTAAATGATGAGAAGACATTTATATGCTTTTACCTAGCTATGAAAAAGTCGAATATTCAGCTCAATATGATCGAAAAAAACTGATCAATTTTTTTTGGATCTTTAACCAAACGGCTGGGGGAAAGCATGGATTTAAATTGCCACTCATAAATACTTCGGATACTTCGAAGTATTTATGAGTGAATAACTT
>NZ_LWGE01001835.1:0-556 GCF_001635315.1 Oleiphilus sp. HI0123 | reverse complement strand
AGCTCCAGAAAAACTTAAGGAAGTGCACCCTCTTGGTAAGGCTCCGATCTTGGAAGATGGCGAAAATAAAATTGCAGAGTCTGCGGTTATCATCGATTATCTAGTGAATCAGTACGCTCCAAATCTAAAGCCGGAAATCAACACTGAAGAATATTTAAACTACCAATACTGGATGCACTATGCTGAAGGTTCATTGATGCCTTATCTCGTTATGAAGCTTGTATTTGATAAGGTTAAAACCAGCCCGATGCCTTTTTTTGCTAGACCTATTGCAAAAAAGATCGCCGAAAAAGCAATTTCTACCTTTATAAAGCCAAATTTAATCACACATTTAAGCTATATCAATCATTACTTAAATGGACGTTCTTGGTTCTGTGGTGATGCCTTGAGTGGTGTTGATTTTCAAATGATTTTTCCACTAGAAGCAGCCTGCGCAAGAGGCCTGGCAACTCCCGAAACACATCCTAATATTAGCAATTATGTTGCCAGTATTCATGCTAGGCCCGCATACCAGGCCGCCATAAATGCAGCTGGTGATTACGATTACGCATAGTCT
>NZ_LWGE01001834.1:0-1587 GCF_001635315.1 Oleiphilus sp. HI0123 | reverse complement strand
TATTGATGACACCTGGCAAGATAAAAACG
The DNA here is from genome assembly GCF_001635315.1 of Oleiphilus sp. HI0123. Classification (NCBI taxonomy): domain Bacteria; kingdom Pseudomonadati; phylum Pseudomonadota; class Gammaproteobacteria; order Oceanospirillales; family Oleiphilaceae; genus Oleiphilus; species Oleiphilus sp. HI0123. The sequence continues at coordinate 1,558 of NZ_LWGE01001834.1, read as the reverse complement.
AAAAATTTGATCAACATATGCGTGATCAAGTCGATGAAATGACTCAGCGTGTGGGAAAAGCTGTCGATATAGATGATTTGAAACGATCTATTTCGGAGCACTTGGACAGCATATCCAGTGCTGTAGATCAGCATGCTGGTGATGCAGTTGAACACCAGCAAGCAAAAGAAGAAGAGGTCGAGGTCCTAAAAGAGCGCATCAAAGCGATGGAAGAAGAGACTCGTTATATTCGTAAACGCTTGAAGGAAGAGCGAGATAAAGCATTAAAAGATTCTTTAACGTCGTTGCCTAATCGAGAGGCTTATGACGAACGTTTTGAGCTGGAGCTTGAACGTTACAAACGTTATAAAAAGCCGGCTACACTGGTGGTGGCGGATATCGATTTCTTCAAAAGTATTAATGACAACTATGGTCACCTATCGGGCGATAAAGTTCTACAGATTATTGCCAAGGAAATTCAAAATAGAATACGCAAGACCGACTTTGTTGCGCGCTATGGTGGCGAAGAGTTTGTGATTATTTTGCCAGAAACAGATTTGCAAACTGCAAAGCAGGTAATTGAAAAAGTAAGGGAAATGATCGGTCGCTTACCTTTTCATTTTCGCGATGAAAAGATTCAAATTACCATGTCTTTTGGCTTAAGTGTCTTTGAAGAAGGCCTGGATCAGGGGCAGTTATTTGAACGAGCAGACTCTGCACTGTATCAAGCAAAAGAAAATGGCCGAAACAGGGCAGAAGTGCGGAGTGAAGCATCTTCTGACTAGGTAAATTTCGGGTCTTGACCTAGACTTATTGTTAGGGAAAGAAATTAGCAAAGAGCAAAACGGTATGAGTGAGCAGCAGTACGAAATTGTATTTTACGGCAAACTGGTTGAAGGCTTTTCGGAGCAAGAGACCAAGCAACACGTTGCGCAGCTATTTAAAACAAGCGTAGACCAAGTAGAGCGCATGTTTACTGGCAAGCGGGTGGTGATACGTAATAAGCTCGACCAGGAAACGGCAAAGAAATATATCATTGCGATGAGTAAGCGTGGCGCTGATTGCCAAGTTGAGGCGATGGGCAGTCCGGGTGTCAAAGTAGACTTTAGTGCGCCAGCTCCTCAGGCTGCGCCAACGCCAACGCCAACGCCAACGCCAACGGCTAAGGCTCCCTTAACGGCCAGTGCTTCAAAGACCGATTTGCAGAATGTTGCCAGCAAAACCGGCCTTAATTTGGCAGGGGAAAAAGTAGACGAGATACTATCAGATACGCACTTTCAAGTTGGCGAGGTGGGCGAGCGCTTATCAGAAGTACATGAAGAGGTCATGGCAGAATTCCATGAGCTGGATAATGTGACGATTGCGCCTGTTGGCAGTGATATTGCTGAAAAGAAAGAAGAGCTTCCACCGGTGATTCCGGATACTTCTCATTTAAGTTTAAAGTAACCTTAACTGTCACTTGGCAAAGGTAGCCAAGTGATTTCGTCACCTTCCTTCCAAGCCGGATACTTCTTCATAATACTCAAAAATATGTCAGACTCTTTGTAGTCTGACAACCAGCGCTTGAGATAGCCGTAAG
>NZ_LWGE01001833.1:0-9311 GCF_001635315.1 Oleiphilus sp. HI0123 | reverse complement strand
TATAGATACACACTTGCTCACGCATCCAACCAGCATTGATGTAGGTTGCTACCGTAAAAAAGCCAACCCAGAATATCGCCCACCCGCTGACAACAGACAGCGTAAAAACATCAGCAATCAATTCTCTAATCGGATAAAAATAACCAACAAAGGTAAGCCCGGTCGCAAAAGCTAATGCCAGCCAGCTTAAGTGCTTAGCGCTTTTCTTAATCAGTTTTTCAAGATCCCACTTGTTTTTATCCAACTTGATTCGCTTGTTTCGGCTTCCTTCAAACAAATCCTCAAGCCACATAAACATAAATGACCAAACCGTTTGCGGGCAACTATAGCCACACCAAACACGACCAAAAAGAGAGGTAATAAAGAACAGACCAAAGGCGCAAATAATTAATGCAAAAGCCAGTAAGGTAAAGTCCTGAGGCCAGAAGACGGCACCAAATAAATGAAATTTACGCTCACTCAAATCAAACAAGATAAGCGGTTTGCCATCATAATTTACCCAAGCTAGAACAAAGTACATTGCTAACAGCAAGGTAAGCGAACGCTTACGCACTGTTTGGAAAAAACCGGTGATCTTTCGAACATAAATCTTTTCACGCGAAGCATAAAGCTCATGTTCGACAGTCTTATCTTTCTGTTTCGCTTCACTATCAGAGACATCCACAACCGGGATAGTTGAAGTCATATAGCTACCTTTTGTTTGCCTCTCTTCAGGCTGATTAATTACTGACAATCAAAACACTTTAGAGAATTTATAGTTCAATTTAAGAAAACTATTGCAACACTTAGGCCAAGCACCTACAAAACAAATAAAGCTTTGTTTTTATTAAAAATTTACAGAGGAACAGGTGTTCAAAAGAAGGATTAAAAAACGACATTAAGACACGACATTTCGCCATAAAGCGATATATCGCGCCCACATTTAAATTTAGACAAACTAAACCTTAAGCACTAACACCAAGCTTTTTCATCTTGGAACGAAGGGTACTTGGTGGCAAATCAAGCAATTCAGCAGCTCCTTGCTTTCCCGCTATCATACCGCCAGTCTGTCTCAGCGCCTCTTTAATATGGTTTGCTTCCGCCTCTTTAAGCGTCACCAAGACGGCTGCATGGGAGTTTCTTCGTTTTTTAGGTGCAGAAGGGATGGGGGCAACATCAAGAATAGGTGGCGTACAAACAATCGCAGCCCGCTCGATGACGTTTTGAAGCTCTCTGATATTGCCAGGCCAATCATAATCACACAACTGCTGTAAGGCCGCTGGGGAAATATGCGTGAAATTTTTTGCTAACCTTAAATTCAGAGCATTCAGAATATGCTCTACAAGTAAAGGAATGTCCTCTTTTCGCTGGCGTAAACTAGGTGCCTGAATAGGAAAAACGCTAAGCCGATAATACAGGTCATTACGAAATTCACCCTGCTCTAGCATATCAGCCATATTACGATTGGTCGCGGCGATAACCCGAACATCAACATGCAAAGTTTCACTACTGCCTAAGCGTTCAAACTCTCCCTCCTGGAGAACCCTTAGCAATTTTACTTGAATATCCAAAGGCAGCTCGCCCACCTCATCAAGAAAAATTGTACCGCCATCAGCCAATTCAAAACGGCCAATGCGCTGTTTCACTGCGCCAGTAAAGGCCCCTTTTTCATGGCCAAACAACTCGCTTTCAACCAGGTTCGGCGCAATAGCACCACAGTTAACTTTTACTAAAGGACGGTCTCGACGACGGCTAGCGCCGTGAATAGACCTCGCGATCAACTCTTTACCCGTGCCGCTTTCCCCTTGAATTAATACAGACGAGTCGGTGGGTGCAACATGCTCGATCTGCGTATGAATCTGATCAAGAGCAGGCCCCTGGCCAATCATCTTGGCGTAGTTATGCTGAGACTGGATCTCATCCATCAGGTAGCGATTCTCGGCCTGTAATTGCTCCTTCAATTCTTCTACCTGACGCAGCGCAGACTTTAACTCCCGCTCTGAGCGTTTCCGTTCCGAGATATCCTTAAACACAATCACAGCACCGACTATCTCACCCTCATGCTCAATAGCTGTTGCGATATACTCTACAGGAAACTGCGAACCGTCTTTGCGCCAAAAAACCTCATTATCGACTTCACGCTGAACACCGTCTTTTACTGTTTGATAGACAGGGCAAGTATGCACTGGGTAATGACGACCATCTTCATGGGAATGATGATGAAACTCATGAACTATTTTGCCAATAAGGTCTTCTTCCAGCCACCCGGTCATTCGTTCGGCGGCTGGATTCACGAAAGTGGTTAAACCGTTTTTATCAAGACCGTAAACACCTTCACCAATAGACGTCAGGATAAGCTCGTAGCGTTTTTTCAGTGCATCCGATTCATTAGACATTTCGGTGAATGCCATAACTAGCCTCTCAACTTGCTCAAGTAGAAAGCTTAGGTTAACCCAATTCAAGCCAGCCGTCTTCAGTCCACTCAATAAAGCTCAATTGATCTAAAGCAAGGCTCGCCTCTAGCAAGCCTGATACGCTCATAGTTATTAAAAAACAGCTATAAACAAAGTAGTTATAAGCAAGATAGTCAGTAGTAAAATAACAACGACAGAGGCTAGAGCTCTATGCGCTATTTCCATGCACCGCTTTCCTTCGTATTATTACTCTCATCAACATTCCTTGCGACCGTCACGCAAAGCAATGAATTGAAACCACTAACGATGTGCGTGTTTGACTTCGTCGGCAACGATGGCCCCATCCATAAAGAAATGAAAGAGTACAAGATTGACGCGGTTCGCTGGGGTGTTGACCTTTCATTCAAGCTCTATACCGATGACCGGGTCGCCTCAGAAGAATTCAAAAATGGCGTATGCGACATGCTCAACCTGCCAGGCATTCGGGCACGTGAATACAATGATTTTACCGGCTCTCTAAACGCTTTAGGCGCGCTGCCAACCTATGAACATCTAGGCATGGCTATTAAATCGATAAGCAGCCCGAGAGGTGCAAAGATTATGCGCAAAGGGGATTACGAAATCGTCGGTATTGCGCCCATTGGCGCTGTATTCTTATTTGTAAATGATAAGAACATTCATGCCCCGAAAGACCTGTCAGGAAAGCGTATTACCGTGCTCGATAACGCCCCGGAGACCGCACATATCGCAACTCGAATAGGTATGACACCCGTCGCATCTGGCATTCGTAATGCCCTGCAAAAATTTAACAACCGCGCCGTCGATGTCACCGGAGCACCTGCCCTGGCATATGAACCAATGGAGATGTACAAAGGCCTCGCGCCGAATGGAGGCATCATTAATTGGCCAAAGCTACAAATAACCATGCAACTGATCCTTCGCTGGAAAAAAGTACCTGAGGGCTTTGGTCAGAAATCTCGTGACCTGATGACAAATAAGTACCCGGCTCAAATTAAAAAAATTGTAGAAAGCGAGCAAACCATTCCTAAAAAGTACTGGATCAATATTTCCCAAGAAACCAAAGACAAATGGAACGAGTTCTTTAGAAAAAGCCGCATTGCGCTACGAGAAGAAGGCGTTTATAACCGCAAAGCCCTCACCTTGTTTAGAAAGATCCGCTGTAAGATGGATGCCAGCTTGGCGGAGTGTACATCCAAAGATAAGGAGTAAGCTCCCATTCGTTTGAGGCACTAGCTAACGGGCCTATTCTTAAGCGGTATCGCAAAAACTAAAAACCGCTCTTCAGCCCCGGCTGTTAAGGTATCAAACGGGTAGCAAGTCGCGAGTATCATCAAATTCTCAACCGATGGCTCCAATTCCGGGAGTAACCAATTCTGGTTAACCACCTCCGTATTAATAATTTGATAGTCACTGCGCTTGCCATCTGCAGTTGTAATCACAAACACATCATTTAACTTCAGATCTTTTAAAAACCTGAAATGGGTGTCTCGATGGCCACTCAAAATACTAAAATCTAAACCCAGGCCACCATCGACATAATCATTCATACCCGGCCCAAACGCTAATACTCGCCCGCTATCACCATGAAGTACGACTTGTTGAACACCAAGGCTGGGCACACTTAGCTCTGCAACCGGCCAGGTGTCAGCCCAGGGCCAGGGGCGAACTCGCTCTTCGCCTAGCAAAGTTCGCGACCAAGCCTGTTCGATCAAATACTGACTTAACCAGGCTTTAGCCGCTATTTTGGCACCACTACCAAGCTGAACAATTGCCGTGAGCGATAGGGCGATCAGCAATACAAACAGTAAAAATTTCTTTAGCATAGCGCCTTTCCTTTTCGCTTAGTCATGCCTTCAGATAGATATAACAACACCGTCACCAACAAAAGCGCCACCAAGCCGACATAAAGCTGAAACCAAAGACCACTAGAGGTCTGCGCGAGTCGTAGCGTTTGCGCCCTGTTAAGCCCCGCAAGCTTGCCCTGTGCCCAGCCATCCGGAAGATTAGCGGGAATCTTTTGATGTTCCACCGCCACACCTGACCTTTGTGGAGTAACATCCACAGCAACCAGACTGGTAAACTTACTCACCAGACGATGCTCAAGTGCCAAGTCAGTCATCTCTTTCTGCAAGAGCGCTTTATGCTCAGGTTCAGACTCACGATAGAGCGTTAGTAAATGCTCAATCTTTCTTCGCGCCCACTCGATGGCGATACCTTTTTGTCTAGCATCCGCTATATCAGCCTCTAAAAACTGCCTCTGTAGCGATAGCCGCATATAGACATCGCGTCCGGCAATTTTCCCGGACAGCGTCGCATATTCAGGCATATGCTCTGCTCTAAATGCTGCATACAAAGGCTCACCTGCGTAGACATCGGGTAAGGGGCTCGGAAGCATCTCGACCTCATAACCCTGGAAGTCTATCGACACATCACTTAGGGCGGGTGCTGCCAGGCGAGTAAATAACTCGCTTATCCGATCTTCAACACTCTCTGGCTGAGAAATGTAAGTAAAAGAACCACGACCGGCATGTGCTGCCTTGCGCATAAAGTAGCTGTTCGGGGCAGACCCTATACCCACCGTAAACAAACGACTATGGCCAAGCTCTTGCCGGATCATGGTAAACAGTTCCGCTTCGTTGCTGACAGCACCGTCGGTGATAAAGACAACTTGCCGAAGTGTCGACAGAGATTCCTCAGAACTTTGAAGCGCGATATTCAAGGCTGGTAGCATGTTAGTACCACCATTCGCATTGAGCTGATTCACTTTGTGTCTTGCGATTGATAAGTTACGAGCAGAAGCTTGCTGACTGATAGGAAACAAAGACATAGCACGATTGTTAAACCAGATCAGGTTAAAGAAGTCATCTTCTTCTAGCTGGTCGAGCGCTTTTAACATGGCCGCTTTAGCCTGTTGTATCGAAGCACCCTGCATACTACCCGAAACATCCAGCACCAAAACCAGATTTCGATCTTGAGAGTCATCCTCAGCGAATTTCTCCTGGGGCGGCATCACCATCAATAAGCCATACTGGTCTTCATCATGGCCATCAGAACTCGGCTCGTGCATCACCGTCACAGTGGGTTGCGATGCGGCCTCTGGTTGCCAGCTGAGCAGAAAGTCTCGATTGGAAAGCTCTGCCTCCCCTGTAAGCTCAATTTGGTAGCGGCTTGAATCAAGCTTGTTAATACTCACTTGATGACTATTACTCTCAGGCGCATTGATAGGAATGCCAGCATCGATATCCAGCCTAATACTTAGCGGGTTGCCTGCTTTCTCTGCCAAGCGTCGATAATGGTTTTCTGGGAAGACAAAGCCCTTTTGCAGACTAGCGCGACTGCCCTCCTCGACTGTTGATGTATATGTAGGTGTTGAAACCATGGGGAAGCGCAAATCGTATTGCCCAGCTTTATAATCTAGCCATTGTTGATACTCGAACTCTACCGTGACACTTTCATTTGGCCCGATATTAGTGAGCTGAGTTCGAAATCGATTACTTCGACGATGCGATAAGAGGCTGGCCTTTTTTCCCTCTTTGCGAGCCTTGGCAAAGGTTTTAGCTGCCTGCTTTTTTTCCTGAACCTGTCCTTCGACCACTCTGTCACCAATATGCAATCTTAGTTGGTCAACTGCAGCGGTCTCGGGTAAGGGATAGCTATATTCGCCTTCCACCCATAAATCACTGGGGTTATAAAATTCTTGTTTAACGCTCACTCGAGATATCGGCCCCACGACCTGAATACTGACATGAGTCCTCAGCTGCAGAGCCGAGAAATCCTCTTGTTCTTGCTCTGTTAGCGCTTCTGCCTCTTGCCCTTCTATAGGGCTCAACCATAAAGAGCTGTAGCTTTTGCTAGCGTCATGCTCAGACGCCAAGACACTCTGGGATAACATCCAAAGATAAAAAACAAAACTCAAAGCACAAACTTCTGCCACGCTACGCCAGCCTCGGGTTCTAAAAATAGAGCATGAATTATCGAGATAGTGTTTATTCTCTAGAGCTCGCATATGACCTCCAACTAAGTAAAGTCCGTTGATCAAAAACATTATTCACGCCATAGCGACACATAAGGTCGCCATGGCATTTAGCTGCATTCAAATAAGAACTTTCACTGACTTAATTCTGCAAGTGACGTGCTTTCAATCACTTGCGAAGGTTCTATTGGCTCCTCTTTTGTTGAAATTATTTCTTGCGGGCTATCTTGGCCGAACTCGATTGCTACACGACGATCTAAAATTGCGTTGCCCTCATCACCTTCAGCCACATGAGCCATGCTTTCACCGACTGACTTAATCACAATGCGTTCTGCTGAGATACCTTGAGCGAGCAAAGCATCTTTCACGCCCTGAGCTCTCTCACGGGATAGTTCTTGGTTGAATATCGCTGGGCCACTTTGGTCGCTAAAGCCTGTCAAAGTTATCTGTAGATGAGGATAGCGCTGTAAGAACTCCGCCATACTGGAAATACGATCGCTAACATATGAGGGGACACGCGCTTGGCCTTTTTCAAAGTAGATCTCTTGGGTATAGGCACTCAAAAGATTCGACAAATCGCTCTGTTCTAAGGTTTGAACCTTGCTCGCCAACTCAGCTTGTAAGTCATTTAACTTTTCAGTTTGATGGTGATGACGACGCTTTAGCTCACCTAACTTAGCCCTGGTTGCTCTTAGCTTTTCCATCTCTGTGTTCAAGTCATTGGAGCTAGACGTCACTAAGTTCGCCTGTTCGTGCAACTGTTCCTGAGCCTCTTCAAGCGCCTCGTGCTGATCTTGCCCCCAACCAAAAGCACCACCTAAGCTAGCACCTATAGCAATACCCGGAGGGCCTGCAATAATGCCGCCTAAGACAGAGCCAATGCCCAGCCCCCAATAGGTTGACTCATTACTTTCTGCACTCGTTTGTTCTGCCAGTTCATTAGCAAAAGGCGCTGAACTCATACTAGCGAGCAATACCAGGCTGGCGATTTTCGATTTATTCATTATTTGCTTCATAGTGATCTCCACTTAATCTATTTAAGAAACGATATCTGGCACCTGAGTGCTTGCCGTATCGATGAGACTATTGAAACAATTTGCCGTATTTAGGTAATGGAGAGCTTATGAAGCGCTCTGGAAGAAAAAGGCGAGTAAAGGAGAGAAAGCTTAGCTTCGCTTTGACTCTCTGGATAAAGCAGGGCTGTCATGGAGAAGTTATGGAGATCGTCACTTCGTGGCGTAAAAATCATCCATTCTGCGTTATAGTAAGCACTCTGGTTTTATCTATAAGCCCTTTAGGAAAGCTGCAGAATGTCCTACCACATTGCGATCGTTGAAGATGATATCGACCAGCAACAAAATTACGCCGACTCATTGAAGCGCAAAGGCTTTAGCACAAGCTGCTACGACAATGTTGAGGATGCCTTAAACGGTATAAAGAATAATCCACCCGATATGGTATTACTCGATGTGGTACTGGGCGAAGATGAAGATGGAGGTTTTACCATCTGCCGACGCCTGCTTGATGGCGGGAGTAAACTACCCGTTATATTCCTAAGTGAGCGTTCTGATGAAATTGACCAGGTGTTCGGTTTGCGCCTTGGCGCTTGGGACTATCAAACCAAGCCAATTTCGTTAGCACTGCTAGCTGAACGAATTAAAAGCCTACAGCGCATTCACCAAGCGCGCATAGAAACCATTGAGCCTTCAACCTCCAGCTCAAGCTCTGAACTATCGATTGATGAAGAAAAGTCTTATGTATCCTGGCATGGGCAATCTATTCCTTTAACGCTAACAGAGTTCCGTCTGTTTTATGCAATTTATCAAGCTGGCTCAGAAGGTATTGATTACCAAGCTTTGGCAGAAAGCACCATGCAGCGCCTCGTTACTAACGGTACCATTAACAGCCATATTAAAAATATCCGCAAAAAGTTTAATGCAACAAAGGTTGAGTTTAAGCATATTCGCAACAAACCGGGCTTCGGCTATCGCTGGGAACAAAGCTAATGCCTGGCTTCGGAATAAAAGCTCAAGTCGCGGTGCTCAGTTTGGCTATGTTAGCCATTCCACTCGTTGCTTATAATTATTGGCAACAGATCAAAGAAGCAAGTTTGAGTACTCAGGCCCATATTCAAGAGATTGAAGCCAAAGCCATCGCTACCAATTTACTCGCCACTCAAAAAGATATTCCCACCCTGCTTGCAGCGAACGAAAGCAGTGAGCTCCATAAGCACGCCTTGGCAGCACCGGTTTTACAGACATCATTGCGACTGGATGGCGAGCTAAGTGATTGGCCAGAAAAGCTGGTTGAATCATCTCGCCTTGCCTATGATAAGCGCTATAGACAAACCAATACGACAGATTCTCCTGAAGCGGCTTTTACCTTACAACTGGCTCAAACCCAGCATTACCTTTACGCAGCTATCGCCGTCACTGACGAACTAGTCAGTTATCGCCGCAACCACCTTCGGCTCGATTATAGTGATCATATTCGCTTAAGTTATCGCGCACCAGAAGGCCATATTGAACGCATCATTCTTCCTGCTGAACATGAAGGCCCCTTAGCGAGTTACTTCAGTAATCATGAATGGGAATACGGTATCGCACCCAGTACTGAGATCGAAAGTCACCAGACAGGCATTCAAGGCTTTTGGCGACGTTCTGAGTCAGGCTATGTTGTTGAATTTCGCCTTCCCCTAAGCCAATTAGATACCCAAGGAGCAGAACTGCATATTGCAGTTGTCGATGTCGACCAGCAGCCCTCCCTTGGTCCCAAGGCAATTATCTCGACACTACCGTCTGAGTTGGCAGGTCAATTTAACCCTCTAGAACTTCATGCAAGAGAGCTACAGCTCTCTTGCATGAAGTTCTAGAGGGTTAAATTGACCTGCCAACTCAGACGGTAGTGTCGAGATAATTGCCTTG
>NZ_LWGE01001832.1:0-2036 GCF_001635315.1 Oleiphilus sp. HI0123 | reverse complement strand
AAATGGGCTTGGAAGATTATCTAAATACCCCGAGCTTTGTGACGGTTGATTTTGACCGGGATGGTGATCTCGATATCATCTCCCAACGAGTTGCTGCCGACCATGGCGTCTTCATCAATCAGACTCGAGAGCCGGGTATATTGATCGATCTAAGACTTAATGGGCAAACGGTATTGGGCTCCAGCGTGCAATTGCTCGGTCATTCTCTTGATGATGAAAGCACGGCGCAGTTATCTCAGCAAGTTCTTGGAGGTGGTTTTCTTAGTTTTGATGAGCCTCTTGCTCATTTTGGTATGGCAGAAAAACAAAGCTATCAGCAGCTTCAGATAAAGTGGCTCAGTGGTAGCAGAGAAAAACTAGATTTCCTCTTTCTCCCTGCGCGTTATTACCTAATCGAGTTTGATAAGTAGCGATTCTAGAACAGTCTATTCCGGTTGAGTGCATGACTAATTGTTCCAAATTAGGTGAAAATCACAGTGTCTGAAATTGAAATGTGAATAATATTCAGATACTGTCTCGTTCTCGGTTTTTTGCTGTTCCATTTTGTCGTTCAAATTTCTGGATGGGTAAAGACCTTGTTCTATTGAAAATAATAAAGGAAGTACCATGAGTTCACGAATAACCCGACTATTCTTCTTTACGCTGATACTTGTCGCAAGCGCTCTGCCAGCGAATGCCAGTAATTTAACGCCGGTTAAATTTTGTGTCTGGGACCCTGTTGGTGCTAATGGGCCGTTTATTTCTTTTTTGAAGGAAACAAAGCTCAAGGCAATAAGTTGGGGGATTGATTTGCAAATGGAAGCCTATACGGATGAGAAAGTTGCTTCGAATGACTTCCGTTCAGGCGAATGCAGTGCCGTTTTATTAACCAATATTCTAGCAAAAGACTTCGTGCCTTTTACCGGGGCTTTTGGTGCTCCAGGCGCTATTCGTACTTTAAAAGAATTGAAAACATTGTCGAAATCCTTATCGAGTAAGAAAGCAGAGAAGTTGATTTCCAATGGCAAGTACCAGATGGCTGGGTTGTTTCCAATTGGCGAGATTTATACCTTTGTTCGAGATAAGAGTAATGTGGATATATCAGCAATTAGCGGCAAAAAAGTGTCTATTTTGAATGCTGATGTAGCCAGTGAGCGATTTGCCCAAGTGGTTGGTGCATCGCCGGTACACACTTCGTTGGCTACTTGGGGTGGGCAATTCAATAATGGCAACGTTGACGTAATGTTTGCGCCCGCGTTGGCTTACAACACGTTTGAGTTATACAAAGGTTTGGGCGAAACTGGCGGAATTGTTGACTTCAATATTCTTTATGCTGTGATGGAAATGGTCGTCAATACTGAAACAGCCCCAGCAAATTTTGCTCACAATATGCGCCAGCATGCGCTATCTCGATTTAATGAACTCGAGAATACAGTTAAGCAGGCACACAGTGAAATTCCACAGAAGTACTGGGTGAGTCTCGATGATGTAAGAAAGTCAGAGTATGAAAACCTTTCTAAGAAGATTCGTTTAGCCTTAAGAGATGAAAAAGCCTACGACGCAAAAGCTATCTCAATATTGTGGAAGATCCGTTGTAAATTTAATCCATCTGCGACAGAATGCGCGACTCCGGAGTAGTTGCGCAGAACACTGCTCCTAGAGACCTTGTAGCTTAGTAGGAGTAGTGATGCCTTATACAGCAAAATTTGTTGATGGAAGTTTATTCGAATCACCTATCACAAAAGTCGTTTGTGTCGGGCGTAATTACGCAGAACATGCCAAAGAGCTTAATAACCCCATACCTTCTGAGCCGATTCTGTTTATTAAACCAGGGTCGGCTGTCGTCTCTTTAAGTGAACCTTTCACTATTCCAGACACAGATTGCCACTATGAGGCAGAGATTGCCGTATTGATCGGAGAGACGCTATCTAATGCAAATGCCGAACAAGCGGAGCAAGGAATTGAAGGCTTAGGTTTGGCGCTTGATCTAACGCGGCGTGAGCTGCAGTCAAAGTTGAAAGAAAAATCCCACCCTTGGGAAGTCGCCAAAAGCTTTG
>NZ_LWGE01001831.1:0-1909 GCF_001635315.1 Oleiphilus sp. HI0123 | reverse complement strand
GGAAAATTAAGTCAATGACAACTTGGCCTCAAGACTACGTTGACCTCGATGAACCCGGTTATTTTGAGTTTACTGAAGATGGATTAGGCCAGTTCGTTTTTGGTGCTGTAAAAGGGTGGCTCGATGTTAGGGTATCTCACCGAACACCTTATCTTGAGTTTAGCTGGCAAGGCACTTGCGAGGGTGATGACCTTTGTGGTCGGGGTAAAATTGAATTTCCTACTCCTTTACAAGGTGACGGTGAAATTTATATTCATTGTGGTGACGAGTCAGGGTTCATCATTGAAAGAAAAATATAACCAGGCCAGCCAACATCGCCCACAAAGGGCCGTGGGCTGGACTCGCTTCGCTCGCCGTTGCTGGCGGCGTTAAAATTTCTAAGCAACGTACTCTCTGGCAGATATCGCTATGTCTGGAAATTGCTTTAGTATTTTTTTGTCAGCAGTCACTAGTTTGCAGTTTTGGCTCTTTGCCAAGCAAATAAACTCAGAGTCATAAGCAGAACAACCTGATTCATTTGCAGTATTTAATACTTCGAAAGAATTTACGGTATATTCATTGTCTTTGAGTAAATTCTCAGCTTGTTGTTGTATTTCTAAGGCATCCTCCATAGAAATAAGCTCTTTTCTAAGGTACAAAGCTAAGATGTTTCGTAACTCACTGCGCCATAATATAGGGGCAATCCAATCTGGGTCTTTCAATAGCAAGGCTTCTACGTATTCGCTATAGTCAGAGGGTAAATATAAGTAAGCTATTGTATTAGTGTCAGCTACAATCATTCTCTGCCTTCAGCTTTGGCTTTAGTTAAATCTTCCTCAGTAACTTTCAAACCTTTTAGTTTTTGCCTCATTGTTCGTGCATTCATTAAAAGTTGGTCTTTATCTATTTTTTGTGGTCTCAAAACCTTCTCTAGGCATACAATAAGCTCACTATTTATACTTCTGTGGTGTGCTTCAGCAGATTGTTTTAGCTGGCTGTATAAAATGTCTGGTATATTCTTCACTGTAATTGCGGGCATAAAAAACACTCATGGTTGCAATATGGTTTCATTATGGTTGCATAAATAAATGATTTTAACAAGCGCCTCCAACGGACAAATTTTTCTGTCACCACTTTTGCGCTGCGCGGCAAAACTGCCGCCAGCAAAATTTGCTCGTTGAGGCGGGCGTTAGGCAATAAAATGAATTTGGAATCTCACACTAAATATTTTCTTACCTTAGACGGTAAGGAATTAGAATTTGAGAACTTCTCCGAGACAAGAGAAGCACTGCGGAATGCGCTAAATTCGAAATCAGGAAAGATATTGCTGGCAGCTGACGATGGTTTAAGGCCTTGGTGGCAAAGATTCATTTTTGGTGCCAGAAACTATATTCGTGTTTACTTCGCTCTAGAATGGAGTGACGAAATATCTGGCCTCATATTTTATGATGAAAATGCTAGTGAATTTCGTGCTTTAAGTGATTCTCGAAATGAAAATATTTCAGTAGCTGATCGAAAGGAAATCTCTTTCGGAGAGAGTGAGCCACTGCACGAAAAGTACTGTATTGCTACAGATATTGCGAAGAGTTCAATTGTTGAGTTTCTAGAAAAAGAAGAGCGTCCTGAATGGCATAATTACGAATTTGTGCGATGATCTGCCTAACAAAAAGTTGGTGGTTCAGCCCCTGCGGGGCTTGGACGCTTTCAGCGCCCCACAACAAAAGCGTTGGTATGACTCCCCACGTCAAGAGGCCGGCACAAAATCCTGCCGGAACCTCGGCCAGAGCCTTTCTTTTTAATTAACATTCTTCCCGTTAGGGAAGCGTCAACGCATCAGATGAAGCAAGTAATTTCGACGGTGATCATGCTGGTATTCGTGGGTTGCTAACGCGACGCGTTAACCTATCCAACCTTACTTATTACGTCGTGG
>NZ_LWGE01001830.1:0-1056 GCF_001635315.1 Oleiphilus sp. HI0123 | reverse complement strand
ATCGGCAGTGATCAGAAGCAAGCGGTTATTATCCCTAAAAGCAATATTGCCAATCTTATGTTAAGCCAGAAGGTGATTAATGCCGTTAAGAAAAAGCGCTTTAATATCTATGCAGTAACGCATGTTAATGAAGCATTGGAATTGCTAACGGGTTTAAAGACGGGAACGCTTAAAGACGGTATGTACGAGGATGGCAGCATCTTCGGCAAAGTGCACGAGAAGATGGCCAGCTTACGTGAGAAAGAAGAGAGTAAAGATAGCGAAGAAAAGGGTGCTCATGAGAAAAACGCTTAAGCGACTAAAGCGAACAGGTTTTACACTCCTTATAGTGACTTGTGCTAATGTCTTTGCGGATGACTTGCTCTCAGAAAAGCTAATGACCGAAGACGTGGTGCTTGAGGGGGTATTTGCACAGGGCGGTTTGTTAAAAGGTAATGTTAAGCCTTCGTACGACGTAAAACTGAATGAACGCGAAATTCGGCTTACGCGAGAAGGGGATTTTATTATTGGCTTTGGTCGCGATGCTGCGCCGGAGCACAAATTAACATTCAGCGCTCCTAATGGTGAACGTCATTCTCTAATTATTGATGTGAAGCAAAGGACTTATCCGACTCAAAGTATTAAAGGTGTTCCTCAAAAAACCGTGACACCCAGTAAGGATAAACTAGCCCGTATAAAACGCGAAACGGCGCTGGTTAAAAATGCTCGTAAAACTGATTCCAGCTTGCTTTACTTTTTGGATGACTTTACGGCACCTATGAGGGCGCCTATTACTGGTGTCTACGGTAGTCAACGGATTTACAACGGTACACCAAAGCGCCCACATTATGGTGTTGATTATGCTGGGCCAGTTGGGGCGCCAGTTTATGCTCCTGCTAGCGGTAAAGTTACGCTGGTCCATGAAGACATGTTTTACTCCGGTGGCACTTTAATTGTTGACCATGGTTATGGACTATCTTCAACCTTTATTCATCTAAGTGAAGTTGTCGTAAAAGAAGGTGAAGATATTGTGGCAGGCCAGGAAATTGCCAAAGTAGGGGCTGGAGGTCGTTCTAC
>NZ_LWGE01001829.1:0-4366 GCF_001635315.1 Oleiphilus sp. HI0123 | reverse complement strand
AGGTGTAGTTCTAGCGATATTCATTCCTATGAAATCTAGAGAGAACCCTTCGTTCTCGCCGCTTAAAGATCTGGAGCATGACCTTCACTCAGTCGTTGCTTTTGGAATTCTCCCCGTCTTCGCCTTCGCCAATGCTGGAATCAATCTATCAGGTATAGGTTTAGAGCAAATGCTTCATAACGTCCCCGTTGGCATCGCGCTAGGCTTGTTTGTCGGTAAGCAAGTGGGGATATTCGGTTTATGCTGGCTTGCCATTAAACTTAAACTAGCCCAACTACCTTCTGGCATGAACTGGCTTAGCCTGTATGGCACAGCGGCACTCTGTGGTATTGGCTTTACAATGAGCTTGTTTATTGGCTCACTTGCCTTTGAAGAAAGCGGAGTCAACATGATCTTTGATGAACGCCTTGGCATCGTCGTGGGTTCGCTGATATCTGGTATATTCGGCTTCTTTATCCTGAACAAAGCATTACCGAAATAACTGCTAGCTAAATTAGACTATATTCGCTAGCAAGCCTTTCATGGGGTCACATCAGACATAGATATAAGTGTCGATATTTTTTACAACCTATGAAAAACAACAAGAAAAAAACAAACTCAATATATTGTTTTATATAATTTTTTTCAAACAGGCATATAAATAGCTTTAATCTGACCAGACACCAAATTCAATGTAATACAACTAGGATACACACATGAAAAAAATTACTCTAAGCGCTCTTACTTTAGTATTAGCAGCGCTGAGCTTAAACGTTAGCGCAACGACGATGACTATTGACACTCGTAGTATCACTAATGGTATAGACGACACGGATTTTATTACTTCATGGACTGATCAAACTTCAGCGATTAACTCACTAAATATTTCAGATTTCAGTGGTTTCTTTTCTGGCAACAACACGATCAGCCACTTAAGCATCTCACTAACATCTGCTATAAGCGGCTCGTGGGGAATCGAAGCTGGCTTGGACGCAGGCTACGGCGCAGCTCTATATGTTGATGGTAGCCTAATCGAAAATAGAACTGATGACCTTTGGTGGCAATACAACTGGAACAATTCTGACGTTCTATCTGGCACTGCCGGTATTTCTGCTGGCAGCCACACTATCGACCTATACTGGGCAGAAAACTGCTGCAACGGTTATAGCAGCGGTCGTTTCACAACAGATGGCGGCAGCACATGGCAGTCACTTTCTGTAGCAAATATTGATGCAGCTACTGTATCTGAGCCAGCGACTCTTGCTCTATTTGGTCTTGGTCTATTAGGTTTAGCTGGCGTACGTCGATTTAAATAAGCTTAACCTACTCCATCTCCTGGTGGTAAAGCTTTGGGTATTTTTTATACCCAAAGCTTTTTTAAAACTTAGTAACAAGCCCTCTCGAATATTTCTGCTTCCAAACCTCCTTACAAGCTCCCTTAATTCAGCGCCGTGTATTAGAATCAGTATCATCAATCTATTAGCTACGCTGGCCACACCATGACACGCAATCAGCTTTCGACTAGCGAATCGATCATTGTCGACGCACAAAGTTATTATGAGCAGCTTATCGAAGCAATTGATCTTGCCCAGCAAGAAGTTTTACTTGAGTCATATATCTTCAACAATGATTTTATTGGTCAGGCCATCTCTCAAGCTCTTGAAAACGCTTCTTTAAGAGGAGTGCAAGTCAGGGTTTTGGTTGACGGAGTTGGGGCAGGTAATAATTTTGAGCAGGTTGCCAAACAGCTCATTAATTGCGGCGCTGAAGTAAAAGTATACCGGCCATTACCTTGGCGTTTTGATCTATGGCCTTTATCCCTCTTCCCTGCTGCTGGTATTTTTAAGTTATGGCACTTGCTGAGCTATATTAATAATCGTGACCACCGCAAGCTTGTACTCATTGATGATAAGCTGGTTTTTCTTGGCAGTTTCAACATTACAAAAGCGCATTTACCCAAGGCCCTTGGCGGTCAACAATTTAGTGACACAGCAATCAGAATATCTGGACAAGTAACCCAGAGCGTAAGGCTAGCTTTCGACACCTGCTGGTATAAACACTCATGTCGCACCAGCGCTCGGTACTTGCCTGAGAGCCCTTTTCTCTATAACTTCAGCCGCCGCTTAAGACGAAAACAGAGAAAAGACTTATTACAGAGAATTAAAAATGCAAAGCATGCGGTATGGATAGCGAACGCTTATTTTGTACCAGATAGCGAACTGCAAGACGCCCTATGCACAGCAAGTAAAAGCGGGGTTGATGTAAGAATATTACTCCCCGGGCGTTCGGATATATTTTTCATTCCTTGGGCCTCTGCGTTCTTCTATTCAACATTACTTGAAGCTGGCATCCGACTCTACGAATACCAAGCAGGAATCATGCACTCTAAAACCTTGATTATTGATGACTGGGCTTGCATCGGCTCAAGTAACCTCAACACCCGCAGCCTAATGCATGATTTGGAAATCGATTACAGCCTGCAACTTACCGCCAGCCGAGAGCAATTGGCAATTAATTTTCGTGACGACCTGAGCTGCAGCGAAGAACTGAAGAGCGACTCGCTGGACAAAAAGCATTTTATCCAACGGTATTTGGGCGGACTGCTACTAATATTTTTCTCTTACTGGGTGTAAAAACTACCAAGCGATTAGCAAGTCATCCTCTTGTATATTTATTCGCCCTGGGTCCATACTGACACTACCACTAGCAAAACCAGGGTGCACCTGAGAAACGGTGAGTGATGTCTTGACATTCGTTAGTTCAGTACCCGCTAGCATATCTGCGTCGTAATAATTGTAGGTACGATATAAAGAAAACTTATCTCCAGGGCGAACACCGGAGCTTGCACCCGAATTGAAGTGTAATGTTTTACCGTCAACTCTTGATATACGTGCAATAAAGGGCTGACACTCCAATTGCTCTCCTACTAAAGTAGCAACACCATCCACCAGTTGAGCGACTGCTAGACCATATTCGTCACTCCAGAACTCTGCAGTGCCAAAGCCACTCAGATCATCAATATCATCTTCCCACGGCGCAGATACTGCAAAACTTCTTTGCCAGATAATCGCACCACTATAGCCATCATGAACAAATAGCTCCATTGCAAAGCGACGTTTGATATTGGCATTATTGCTCATCCTTTTCAGTTTCGCCCAATATGATGTGGAGAAAGCTTCCGGGTCTTCTAGCGACAGATCTCTCACCACACCTGAGATAACAAATTGAGCTCCAACCTGCTTCGCGTAATCAGCCGCTTTGGTCAGTGTACTCTGCGATGTGAAGTGACTGGGCGCATTGATCACATCCTGATGCAAAGAAAACTCACTCTGCTCGAAAACAACTAACTTATCTTGCAGCTGTAAAGACTGATTAAGTGCACTGGCCAATCCACGCTCAATATTATGAACCCCCCCCAATCTCAGTTGAGCAGGAGACTGAACCGAAAACCCCAGCACCGCGATTTTTTTACGATATTTTTTTGCTTGGGAATCAGGGCAACTGGCAACTTCTTCAACATCAAAGTTCATCACCAGATTCAAGATGCCTTTTTTAACAAATTCATCTTGTAGTACAGATTTACGAATACGCGCTTCACCCGAAACTGAAAAGTAGTCCTTACTTATCTTTCCATTGCTAACACGTTGATCACTCTTTACTCGGGCACCCGCCTGAAGCAGAGCTTGCTTAAGCGCATCCTGTCGAGCACGATCTCTCGCCAGATCATAGCGTTGACCATCAAAATCTGCCTGCCCTGTGACTTGTATCCACTCTGCATTAGCACTTACTGGTGATAGCAAACAAGACATTAGAGCGAGCAAGAAGGAAAAATACTTCATACCAACCTCACTTCAAAAAATATACAGATTGCATTGACTGAGATGCAGCACGCTTAGTGCGGGGCTCACTACTGGAAGCCATCGGCAGTGGCCGGTGGCAATCTATACCGAACTTGATATTGTTCATTTTATTGATACAGTCGTGAAAATCGCCTGGCAGTAATATTTCCAACACAGTCTCAAATCCGCGCCCCTTATTCTCAATAATCGAAACTACCCTTGCACCTCGCACATAAGAATCGACAGCCGCTGCATAGTGATCACTTTTCATCACAAACTCATCAACCTGGGAACCACCACTGATTCCGATACCGTAAAGCCTTTCGGCCAAGGTACGGTAAGCATCAAGCTTTGAGGCCCGTATCGCCATCAAACGCTTCGACTCTGACTCCGAGTCCTCCTTTCTTTCATAAGCGCCATACCCCGTAACACGGACTACAATAGGCTCAATCGGCTCCTTCTCC
Source organism: Oleiphilus sp. HI0123 (assembly GCF_001635315.1). Classification (NCBI taxonomy): domain Bacteria; kingdom Pseudomonadati; phylum Pseudomonadota; class Gammaproteobacteria; order Oceanospirillales; family Oleiphilaceae; genus Oleiphilus; species Oleiphilus sp. HI0123. Next base: position 84 of record NZ_LWGE01001829.1, on the reverse strand, counting down.
TCTTTCTTCATCGTACCCACACTATTCTTATCTTTATATTTATGGGCATGAGCCGGAGAAAAGCAGAGCGCAGCGGTTAGTAAA
>NZ_LWGE01001828.1:0-955 GCF_001635315.1 Oleiphilus sp. HI0123 | reverse complement strand
TTGAGCGTCGCAAACGTATCGCAGAGCGCGGGGCAGAGGAAGCTGAGCTTACTCGTGACTACACGGTTACCAAACGAATTTATGAAGACATGTTAGAGCGAAAAGAAAAGGCTCGTTTGTCGATGACCTTGAATGTAGAGGGACAAGGAGTTACCTATCGAATTCAAGAGCCAGCATTGCCGCCGTTAAACCCTGTGGGCTTACGTTTTCTTCATTTTGTATTATTAGGGCCTATTGCCGGATTCTTAGCTATTATTGGTTTAGCTGTTGTCTATATATTTGTTGATCAGAGAATTCGGTTTCCCGAAAAGTTGCATGAGTTTGATGTAGCTACATTGGCAGTTATACCACATATTAAGACATCTTTTACCAAGCGTGTAGTTAGAGTGGATATGATAATATGTGTGGTGCTTTCCATTTTAATTATGGGGGCTTATGTTGGCCTGGCATTTGCTGCAAAAGTAGGAATGATTTAAATGAGTGATATTTCTCATGGTGAACGCTCTAATGTGCATGGGTTAGATAATTTGCCCTCTAAAGATTCCCCAGAAATTGGTCGAATGGGAGAGGTTGATCGGTTTTCAGTTGAGGAGCTGGAGCAACTGAAGCTAATTAGTGGGCAGCGCACAAATATTAGAGTGCTGAATATATTTAGAGAGCTGCGCACCCAGCTAATGAAAAAAAGCAACAAAAAGAATTTTGTTTGCATGGTAACCTCCATTAGTCATCAGGGAGGAGCGAGTTATGTTTCGATGAACTTGGCAAGTGTTTTCGCGCTTGATAAAGCCAAGACAAGTTTACTTATTGACGCTAATTTATATGCGCCTAGCCTTGAGCAGTTAATTATTGGTGAGGCAGGGGTTGGTATAACGGACTACTTAAGTCATGCTAATTTCGATATCAAAGATGTTGTTTATGCTACGGGTGTGCCTCGATTGCGTGTCGTACCGATAGG
>NZ_LWGE01001827.1:0-729 GCF_001635315.1 Oleiphilus sp. HI0123 | reverse complement strand
AGAAATCAAAAAGTTAAAAGAAGTGTAAAAATAGTCTTGACTCGGGGGGGAGACTTAAATGATATACGCCCCCGTTGAATGATGCACAGCACACCAGTGCGGGGCCATAGCTCAGCTGGGAGAGCGCGACGCTGGCAGCGTTGAGGTCTGCGGTTCGATCCCGCATGGCTCCACCAAATCATTCAGGACAGTTTACTGTCCCCTTCGTCTAGAGGCCTAGGACACCGCCCTTTCACGGCGGTAACAGGGGTTCGACTCCCCTAGGGGACGCCATATAAAAAACCTCGATATCAATTTGATATCGAGGTTTTTTTTCGCCTGTAGAAAGTTGAGTATAGCCATTGTTACTTTCTCTCAGTCTTTTTCGGGCTATTTACTTGTCTACTGTAGTTGTTCTATGTGTTTTTCTCTGCCGATACTCAGTTAAATTTGTTTTTTAGAGGCTCATAAAGGAGGGGGATTAGCAGATCAAATCTGCCTGATGGATTTTTGACGTTTACTGGGTGTTAGTAGGTATTATGTTTGACGAAATCCGTACTCGAGACTTTTAAGTGAAATATGTTTGTGTATAAGGTATTGAATATAATAAGAAAATAAAAAGTAATCAAAGTTATTTATGAAGTTGGCATGCTAATCGCTTAATGTGAATCAACTAAATAAAAATGTACTTCAAAGAGAAGTACAAATACAAAAAATTGATTAATTAGCAGATTAAATTGACGGGTGATA
>NZ_LWGE01001826.1:0-608 GCF_001635315.1 Oleiphilus sp. HI0123 | reverse complement strand
CATATTCAGTATAGTATTGCCCTATTTCGCCCATTTTTTTTCGCCTTAAATAGCGCTGAATCAGCTTCCTTAAATAAGACATCGAATTCATTTTTATTATCTTTATTTATACTTACACCAATGCTGACGGTGATATTAACACCATTAATCTTTGTTGTTTCAATATCGCACCGAATTTTTTCAGCAATGTTTAATGCGTTTGCATCATCAATGTCGGGTAAAACTAAAACAAACTCTTCTCCCCCATATCGTGCAACGACATCATGCTCTCTGTGACTTTTGAGTAGAGTTTTGCCTAAGTGCTGCAAAACATCATCTCCAAAAGCATGCCCATAAGTGTCATTAATGTTTTTAAAGTAATCTATATCTATGATCATCAGCGCAACTGATGACTTGTTTCTCTGAGCTTGAGAAAATAGCCTACCTGATCGGTTATTAAGCTCTCTTCTATTTAATAAACCCGTGAGAGGATCTATTGTTGCCATTTCTAGAAGTTCCTGACTTTGTTTTTCTAGTAGTTCTTTTGTTTCAATGAGTTCTTGATACAACTTGTCTCTATTGGAGCAGTCAAGAAGTGACCAGTAAGTAGTGTGTTCTTTATCTAAACT
>NZ_LWGE01001825.1:0-1094 GCF_001635315.1 Oleiphilus sp. HI0123 | reverse complement strand
ATGGATGCCTCCGCATTATGAGCCCGAGAACGAAGGGGAAGTGCTGGACGAAATGCAGCGTACGTTTCAGGTTTAGATGTATGATTTGAAGGCGGCTTACTTAAGTTAGCCCTTTTCTGAAAAGAGGGCTGTAACCAATGGCACTTACTTAAGCTTGATTTCGCCCCGAAACTCGTCATTCCCGCGCACAAGGTGAATTGCGCAGCAAGAGAGGGCCGCCTGGGCGGGGCGGGAATCCATTGTTTTTCAGCCGTTTGGCTGACCTAGAGAGTTAAAAAAGACTAGAAATCTATAGGTTAGCGATAGTCATGGTCCTTCAATTTCATTGAGTTAGCCTCAAAACAATGGATTCCCTTGTTCAAGGGAATGACGCCAATTTCTCCTTAAGTAAGTGCCATTCAGGGCTGTAACTTTTTATCGACTCTGTAGGCAGAGGGTTCTACCCCTCGCCGAGTCGCCCTTAGCTCTCGACGACTCGCATTTGTGTGTTTCAAGGTCTACAGTTAGGTTTTACTTAATTAAGGACTTAGCTGAAACAATGTGCCAATCTGTATTGAGTTTCTGGTTTGAAGAAATCGAACCTTCGAGCTGGTTTGTTAAGGACTCTGATTTCGACGCCCTGATTCAAGGGCGTTTTGCTTCCTTGCACCGCCAAGCGAATGCGGGGGAACTCTACACTTGGCGTTCAAGCCCCGAAGGCCGGTTGGCTGAGATTATCGTTCTAGATCAATTCTCTCGAAATATGTATCGAGATACGCCGGCTGCTTTCGCTTCTGATACACTTGCTTTGGTGCTGGCTCAGGAAGCGATCGCTTGTCGTGCAGATTTAGCACTTGAACCCACTGAGCGAAGTTTTCTGTATATGCCTTTCATGCATAGTGAATCAAGAGCGATTCATGAAGTTGCGTTGTCGCTTTATTCTCAAAAGGGTTTGGAGCGCAATCTTGAATTTGAAAAGCGCCATAAGGAAATTATTGATCGTTTTGGTCGCTACCCTCATCGTAATCAGATACTTGGAAGAGAGTCGAGTCAGCCAGAGTTAGCGTTTCTGGAGCAGCCAGGCTCGTCTTTCTGATTAAGTGCTTTTTGGCATC
>NZ_LWGE01001824.1:0-859 GCF_001635315.1 Oleiphilus sp. HI0123 | reverse complement strand
AATAGGCGTCATCAATGCAACCATTGCTGATGCATGCTTCTTCTCATCAGCGTCATCTGAGTATTTCGCTGTATCCAAGAAAGTCGCAACATAGCTAGAGAAGGCACGACCACCCTCATTGTAAGCACGCATAGTCATCAACATACGGCGAATATCAGGATGCACGATTAGTGGGTCAGCAGCCTTTTCAGGTTGAGCCGGGCCTGTTGCCGCTCTACCCTGAATTCGATCCAATGCATACTCAACAGCATTCTGGTATGAACGCTCAGCAGCACCTAAGCCCTGAATACCAACACTCAAACGCTCGTAGTTCATCATTGTGAACATTGCGTTTAGACCTTGGTTAATCTCACCAACCAACCAGCCTTGAGCGCCGTCAAAGTTCATGACACAGGTTGCAGAAGCTTTGATACCCATTTTATGCTCGATAGAGCCAACCGTTACATTATTGTTCTCGCCAACAACGTTGTTCTCATCAACCTTGTTTCTTGGAACCAAGAACAGAGAAATACCTTTAGGGCCGGCAGGCGCATCAGGAAGCTTAGCGAGGACCAAATGAATAACGTTTTCAGAAAGATCTTGGTCACCACCTGTAATGAAGATCTTAGTACCTGTGATCGCGTAGCTACCGTCACCGTTGTCTTCAGCTTTAGTGCGGATCATACCTAGATCTGTGCCTGCATGCGGCTCAGTTAAGTCCATCGCACCAGCCCACTCGCCAGAATACATCTTAGGTAGATACTTCTGCTTAAGCTCTTCAGTGGCGTGTGCATCAATTGCCAAACTTGCACCAGAAGTTAGGCATACATATAAACCAAAAGAGATATCAGAAGAATAAAGCATCTCTTCATACTGAGCA
>NZ_LWGE01001823.1:0-1693 GCF_001635315.1 Oleiphilus sp. HI0123 | reverse complement strand
CTTTAAGAACTTCACTTTTTACACTCTTTTCGTAAGTAGAACTTGCCTAAAACAAGTTCATATTTAATGTACTTCCTCGACAATGAAGCGGCACAGTTTTTTGTGATTGATCAGCTTCTATCATCAACCTATTTTTGACTAGACTATGGGCGAATGTCACATGTATAGGTTAACAAAATAAACTTCATCTGAAGGAACAACCCAATGACCAATCGCGCTACATGTTTCATCTGAGCTTATCTTACCTGTCGAGTCTCTATAAGAAACACCAACATCTTTTCCTTGAGCTTGGGCGGACAAAAATAATGCAAACCAAGCATTGCATTGATCTGACGTATCTCCAGCCAAGGTACATAGTTTATGAATACCAAAGCCAATATTCACGTATAAGCTATCACCTAAACCTATATACTTAACAGCACCCTTACACTCGTAATTCGCTAGAGCCGCATTTGTTAATAACAATAATATTCCTGCAACAAATAACTTTCTCATTACTCGACTTCCCTTTCCAACCTATTTGAGACCTTATAGCTACTAGCTATAAGCACCTATAACATGCCTAATTCGGGTTTCTATTTACGTGCATCAGCAGAAAGAATTCTACAAACTATCGAGTCTGCAGATGCTGAACGATCATGATCAAGAACCACTTGAAGCTTTTCTCCAGCTTTACTCGCTGCAAGAATATAAGACCACATCGCTTTCTTATACTCATCGCCCGCAATATCTATTTGAGCTCTACTGTATTTGCACTCTTCTGGAAATGCTGGGCTAGTAACATAGGAAGTGCCATTATTTAGATGGAAGTGCCAATCAACTAGTTCGTTTGTCCAAAACCTTTCAGCATATGCTCCAAAAGAAACACATGTCAGCATAATTAAAACTGCTACTTTCATTCTAAAATCCTTTGACTAATAACATTCCAGAATCAACCTAAATTGACCTAATGCCGGAACATAAAATAAACATCAAAATAAGATGCATTAATTACAAGGTTTTTTGTCCGGCCCTACTCGCCTCTACTAATCGCCCATTAAATGCCAATAATAGAAGTAAGCCGTTCCAACACTTCCATGCGCAGAGACAGTCGTACACGCATCAGGGTTAGAATCCGGGCTATAAATCAAGGTCTGAATAGCTTTACCTTGGGCCTGTGCAGACAAAGCCATCGATAACTTTTGATCAAACATTTCGTCACTATTCTTTAGGTAAATTGAAGTTTTATTCGTTGCACAAGTTACTAAAGAAATATTCTCAATTTCATTCTGACCTTGTAGTAACAGTCCGCTTCCAAGCAGCTTTACATTTTTGGGGTAAACAGTTAACCAAGCATGCCCAGCAAAAACAGATGTACTAAAAAAGATCATTATGAGGCCGATAATCTTATTCATATATAATTCCAAAGCTCATTATTTTCATCTACGAAACCACCTACACAGTACTCGTTTCAACCTATAAAAGGCTGAATAATTAGGTATCAAACCCATCATTGAAAGCGATACACCCATGCCATTCCTGGCGTTTAATTTGCCCTATTCCTGAAAGCAAATTCTGCTTAGTGAATGTAATTATTCATCATTCAAAATTAGTATTTTTGCCGTTTAAAACAGCTTTTTTACCAAACCGCCAACGTCTGCTTTAAGCCTAAAGTGGACCTTAATAGACTGCCTTTAATAAGCTTGCTAGAAAC
>NZ_LWGE01001822.1:0-11068 GCF_001635315.1 Oleiphilus sp. HI0123 | reverse complement strand
TTAGTTTGAAGGAGCAATTCATGAGCGACTTACTACATGCCTTGGGCTTTATTATGCTTTTTGGCAGCGTGTTTATATCAATTATTTGTCTTGAGGCTTGGTACTGGCATAGGAAGGGAAGAAAAGATGCCTACCATTTAAAGGAAACGCTAACGAATATTGCAACCGGTGGGATTTATAAAATATTCGATGGGATTGCTATTGCCCTGTTTATTCAGGCATTTTATGAGTTTGTTGCTCAATACGGGTTTCAGTATAAAATTGAAGATGGTTTGTTGAGTTACCTATTCCTATTTATCGCATGCGATTTTTTCTTTTATATCTACCACTACGGTATGCATAAAATACGTTGGTTATGGTCAATACATGTAACGCACCATTCGTCTAAAATTATGAATTTTTCTACCGCTTTGCGCCAAAACTTTTTAATGGATGTTAATTTTGGCTGGATGATCTGGTGGTTGCCACTAGCAATCATTGGCTTCGACAAAGATCTTGCTTTAATTGCGATTGAATTAAGCCTGTCTTATCAATTCTTCCTTCATACCGAGCTTATTGGAAGGTTGGGAGTATTTGAAAAGGTTTTCAATACACCTTCGCACCACAGGGTTCATCATGGCTGCAAACCGGAGCAGATCGATACAAACTTTGGTGGCGTGTTAATAATCTGGGATCGCTTGTTTGGAACCTTCGTAGATGAGCGTGATGCGGGTAAGGTTGTTTACGGACTAACTGAGCGACAACCGACAACCCTGAATCCAATTCGCTTGAACCTGGATGAATTTATCCAGATGTTTAAAGATGTTATTCAATATAGGGACCTCAAGATATTCTATAAGTCTCCTGCTTATGTAAATAAGTATCAGTCGTCTAATTTGCATGACGAACCGCGCGATCAAACAATATCCGCTACAAATGTTCCGTAACCTTGTCGTAACGGTCTATAGGTTCTTGCTATGATGGAGGCTCGCAGAAAAGAGTGAAACCCTAATGGTAATTCGATCTATGATTATGGGGGTCTGTATATTGTGTTGTACAGGCTTAAACGCAGAGCTTCGCGTAATGACTTTAAATACCGAATGGCTATGGANNCCTNANGACAAATAATTGATATAAACACGCTGCCAAAAAGCATAATAAAGCCCAAGGCATGTAGTAAGTCGCTCATGAATTGCTCCTTCAAACTAATCAGTAATTAAAGCTAGTTTATTCCACAAGCAGCATCTATTATTGTCATAGCAATAATATTTTTTGACAATCTGCGCCACCATTACAATCAGCTTATGAATTCTTTAAATGATTTTTTTATCTCTCGGGATGTTGTCGGATACCTACAGACCTTTATTAAGCAAAGCGGTCTTAGTCTTCCGTTGTATGAACAGAAGCTTGACTATTTATCCGCTAAGCAACATATGTCTTTTGCACAATGGTGGCGTTTATTAGAAGAATTAGAAGCGCTAACGCCATACGACGCGTTGGGCCTTGAAATAGGAAGGTATATAAAGGTTGAGCATGTAGGCGTACTCGGCTACCTGTTTCGCACGGCCAGAAACGTGGGTGAAGCGTTAGCTTGCTTCAAACGATTTCAGGGCTTGATCTACGCAGGAAGTCTTGCACACACGGAACTAAATCCTGACAATTCATTTTGCCTGGTGTGGAACCCGGATTACGGTTATTCAAGCCAATGTTCCGACGAATTATTACTTAGTGCAATGGTGACGATAGTTAATGAGATTATTTTCCCGAAAAAATTAAATCTTTCAGCCATTCACTTTACGCAAGCTTTAAGTGATGACCGAGCTAAATCGTGTAAAAATTATTTTTGTTGTCCTGTTTACAGTCAGCAAGAAAAGTTGTCTATCGCCTTCTCGGTAAGTGATCTAGATATTCCAATTCCGCACTCTGATATCACACTTCACGGCATACTAGGCAAACAAGCAGAAGACTTACTAATAAGCCTACCAGATTGCGACACCTTTATAGCCGAACTTACCGATACGATTATTCGCTGCTTACATGAGGGTGATGCTGATACGAATACCGTCGCTTCGCGAATCAACATGTCTGAGCGTACGCTTCATCGTCGCTTAAAATCAAAAGGTAAAGTTTTTAGAGATATTCTTCAGGAAATAAGAAAATCGATGGTAATAAATTACCTAAAAGATCCGAAACTGACGCTTTCCGAAATTGCCTTGCTGCTAGGTTATAGCGAACAAAGTAGTTTTACCCGCGCATTTTCTACGTGGTACAAGTGTTCACCGCTTCAGTATCAAAAGCGCTACCTGTCTTAGACAGAATATGCCCTTTTAATCTCATCAGCGATGATACGAAGCCCTTTATCGACCAGAACATCATCTTGTGAATAGGTTATTCGTAAGCATTCGGATTTATGCTTCCAATTGTCATCACTTAAGCCCGGAAAAAAGTGATGCCCGGATACAATTAATACACCTTTGTCTTTCAACTTCTCATACAACTCCTGGTTACTTAAGGGGCAATCTTTCAACCATAACCAAATAAACATTGCACCTTCTACTTTATGGATTAAGAAAGGCAGACCCTGAAGTAACTCACATAAAAGGTCGCGCGCTCTTTCAGCTTTAGACAAATAGTAAGGTCTTATTACCTCATTACTTAAGGTGAGTATTCTTTTACTGTCGACTAAATCTTTCGCCATTATGCTGCCGAAGCTACCCGTCGCCAAATTCATAATCGCATTAACTTCCGATAAAGCGCTTATTACCGGCGCATCCGCAATAACGATTCCTGTACGTGCAGCAGGTAAACCGAATTTAGAGAGACTTAGGCACAGGACAATATTTTGGTTCCAGGTTGGTTCTGCATCAGTAAATATAAGGTTTGGAAAAGGCGTGCCGTAAGCACCATCAACAATCAATGGTACTTTATGTTCACGTGCCAACTGGTCTAACTTACTCATCTCTGAGTTTGTAATCACATTTCCCGTCGGATTTGTGGGGCGAGATACGCAGATCGCTCCCGTGCTTTCAGTAATTTGGAACTTCTCGAAGTCGATATGGTATTTAAATGTCTCTGCGTTAATTTCCTCAGTTTTTGGTCTGTTTGATATAAAAAAATCTTCAACCAAACCCGCATCGGAATAGCCAATATATTCGGGAGCAAGTGGTAGCAGAACCTGTTTACTACTACCATCTGAATACTTCCCTGCAAACAAATTGAAGAGCATAAAGAATGCTGCTTGACTGCCGTTTGTTAAAGCAATATTTTGCGGGCCTATATCCCAGCCATATTCAGCTTTAAGTAATGAAGCGAGTGACTTAATGAAGTCCAAATTGCCTTGTGGTGGATCGTAAACACCGATCAGCTGCTGGAAATCGGATGTAGACTCAACAATTTCCAGCAATCTATTTTTAAAATAATCCTGCACTTCCGGAATATGCGCAGGATTGCCTCCCCCCATCATGATTAAACCTGAGTCGCCAGCCAAGGCATTTCCAAGATCTTCCATTAAGCTTGTAATGCCGGCCTTTGAGGTAAACTTATCGCCGAAACTTGAGAACTTCATAAATATAAACACCTAATAACGTGAACAATGGTTTCGCTGCGATGGAATGAACCTATGGTAACTACAACTTTAATGACTAGACTGGTATAGGTATACACCAAATATTAATACGGAGCACAAGCATGCGATTCATATCACTTTTTTTGTTTTCATTCTTAGTAAGTAGTCTTTGCCTGGCCCATGATCAAACGCATTCTGACTTACCCTTTATCGAAGTCAGCACGACAGCAAGCGCAAAGTCCTTGCCCGATCAAGCCATAATTAATATTACTTTCTCTGCAACAAAGTTTGAAGCAGAAAAAGCGAGAAGAGCCGTCGACAAGCTGGTCCGCCCTTTCCTGTCAAAACTAGAAGAATACGATATTCAAGAGAACTCCCTCGACACAAGCAATACACAATTACACCCACAATACGAATACCGAAATAACCAGCGAGATTTCAAAGGTAATCAAATTACGCGCAAAATTGAGTTTAAACTAAATGATCTTGCGCAACTCCAGGCTCTTATCCAAGACATCACCCGCACAGAAGCATCTCATCTAGGGAGTATAAGATTCACACTTAAGAACAAACAGAAGCTAAAACGCAAAGCCTTAAACAAAGCAATTAATAAAGCAAAAAATAAAGCAGCTACCATTGCCCAAGGCTTCGAAGTAAGCTTGGGGAAAATTTTAAATGTAAAGCATGTTAGCAACGAAGCAAGACCAGCCCCACAAATGCGCGCCATGGCAATGAGTGCTGAAATGAGCGACAGCCAAAGTAATACCTACCAGCAAAAAGAAATTGAATACAATGCGACCATTAGCGCAGTATTTTCAATCGATTAAGCACTAGTCATACGACACCAAATAGCATATAGCACCGGCAATTCAACCTGAATCGCCGGTGCCTCATTCAGCCCGCAACTTCAACAGACTCACTATTTTTATGCTTATCAAGCTTACGCTCTGAAGCGCTCCAGTAATAAAGAACTAACCCTGAAAGGATACACGCGGTACCGATTAGCATTACTTCGCTAATGTGTTCACCATTAAAAAAGGCACCCAAAGCCAAAGCAAAAACAGGTGTCATCAGAGTCACCATTGCAACAGCCGTTGCACCCAGCTCTTTAATAATAAAAAAGTAACATGCAAAGCCCAATAGTGAGCCGGCTATCGCTAGATACAAAACAGACCATGGCGAACGTGTTCCCCAATCAAGGTACGGAAGCTGACCATCCATCACAAACCATGCTGCAATAAATAGCGGCACCGATAGTAATAAAGTGCCTACCGTAATGCTTAATGGGTGTGCCTTAAACTTCTGCTTTTCAACTAACACGCCACCAAGACTATATAAGCTGACAGCTAACAAAAGCAATAATAAGCCAAACCAGCCTTTGTCCATCACCACCCAGTCATCTTTAAAGATCAGCAAAAGCCCAGAAAAAGATATACCAAAAGCAAACCAGCGTGCGCGAGTAAACTTAGCAGAGCCAATCAACACATGTGATAACAAGTTAGATATCACTGGAGATAGTGCATAAATCACCGAAATAATGCCCGAAGGTACGTATGCCGCCGCTATGTAAGTGCACAGCATGGCCAGAAAAACGCCAAGCAAAGAAGCGGCATAAACTTTAATAGCTCGCGCTGTCCACGAGAGTTTAATCTTAAAAAGGCGTAAGATCGCATAGCCGATAGCGGCCGCTAACAACATTCGCAGCGTAATTGCACTAATGGGCGTTATCGTTTCACTGCTCCACTGAATAGCTAAGGGAGTAGTCGACCAGATTATTATAATGGTGGCATACGCCACGGGCACAGACATGCTATATCCTCTTTTAATAGTTAGTTTAATTAAAGAAAATACAGCGATATAAGGTGGGTGAAACGATAAGTCACTGCATTTTCTTGCTGTGACTTGAAAGGCTTATAAAACAGACTACTTCTTCAGAAACACAGCGAGCATTGCCATACGGGCGCGCACACACCATCGCATGCTGGCAACCTTGCCTAAACCACGAATAGCGATTAAGGCATAGGCACAAAGCATGAGATCTTTCATTGCAGGTGCTGTGTTTTGATTAATAGTAGTCATAAGCCAATACTGGAGGGCTTTTAGCTTATTGTCAACGCTTAGAGTTCGAGTCGTTATAAATAGTTTCCCAGCGAGGTGTAGACTCAGCAACATAAGAACCAGTAAACTCGGTCTGTAAGCCTCCACGAGTGTTATACCACCTGATGGCAGTAAAATGAGGTTGCGGACCTATGTCCATCCAATGCTTAACTTTTTTTGGAATAATCAATAAATCTCCAGCCCCACATTGAAGTATATGTATCTTTTCCTGAACATGGATATATACGAGTACTGCCCCCTCAATAAAGAAGCGCGCTTCATCTTCGTTGTGCGTATGCTCAGAAATGTACTGACTACGCAATACCACGCCATGAACATCGTCTTCATGAATACGAGCGATATCTGCATATAAATAATTATGCTCACGCTTTACATTCTCAACCAGCTCTTCGTAAAGCTTAAGCAGCTGGTCTCCAGTTGGGCTCGTATTGGGCAGCATTGTGAGAATGTCGTGCTGAGCAAAATAAATTCCATCTTCGGCTAGCTCTGCTACTTGAATAGCATGATCGTCCGAAACTTTTAGCGGTGCTCGCAAATTAAATTGATTATAAAGAGCTAATTGGCTCACCTATGAATCCCTGATACCAATAATAAATTAAGACTGGAAATTAACTGAGCTAAGTCTGGCAAATATTGACTCACTTTAAAATGAGATTAAGCACAGCAAATTAAGAAATAACATTATTTAACTTTTGATTTGTAAGCCCAGGTAACAGCAGTTTCATTTGATTACATATATGCTACTCATCCTGAACAAAGGCGCCGTGAGTCAATCATTTTTGCGGAAACTTTGTTCCTTTCCTGAATTAATTGCGCAGCGATAGATACAGCGATCTCAGCAGGTAGCTTACTGCCAATCGGAAATCCAATTGGCGCATTTAGCCTTGCTAATTCTTCAGAAGCGAAACCGAGGGTGCGCAGCCGCTGCAAACGCTTGCTGGTAGTATTTTGAGACCCCATTGCGCCGACCAGAAAGCATCGGCTATGCAAACCCGCCATCACCGCAAGATCATCAACTCTTGGGTCGTGAGCCAAAGCCAGCACAGCAGAATAGGAATCAGAAAATCGCTCTTTTATCAGATCATCTGGTAAGCAAAGATGCAGCGGAGTATCCCAGCTTTTAGCATCGTGCCTATCAACCACGTTACTACGCGCATCGCAGAGCTCAACATGGAAATCGATCGCCTTTAAAATATTCAAGAGATTCCTTGCAACCTCACCCACACCTACGATTAGTACTTGATAGATCGGGCCGAGCACATGAGTGAAGCGAGCATTATCGAGACTAACCTTATCGATGTCATGCGCTTCCTTATGATTCATGACTCTAATATCTGCTTGACCAGTATCTAAACAAACTTCACGCTTAAGCCATTTCCTGGAATCAAGCGTAGATATAATTTTTGAGATGTATGAAAGGTGAGTGTTGTCCAAGGCCTCTATGAGCAGAGACATTGTACCGCCACAAGGCAGCATATAACGCTGCGCATCATCAGGGTGATCACCAAAGACTTTGATAAAGGGGTATTGGGTATTTCCAAGGCTTAGGTGTTCAACTAGAGCGTCTTCAATACAACCACCTGACAAAGAACCTACTTGCATACCTAAACTTGAGTTATAGGCAAACAGACTACCGGGCGGACGAGGGGAAGCTCCCCATGTTGTAACAACCGTTACCAAAAAGACCTTTTCGTCACGAGCTAGCCACTCTTTAATCGAATTCAATACATGCTTGTTTTGTTCATACATATTAACTTAGCTTAAAAGGCATAGAGTTAAATCGCTTACCCGTAGCTTTATACAAAGCAGAAGCGATTGCTGGTGCAATCGGTGGCAAGCCAGGCTCGCCCACACCGCTTGGCGAGTCGTCTGACGGGACAATATAAGTTTTAATATCTGGAGATTCATTCATCCTCATCAAAGGATAGTCATGAAAATTACTTTGCATAACCTCACCTTCAGCAAAAGTAATCTCTCCATAGAGTGCGGCAGTCGCACCAAATATAATTCCGCTTTCCATCTGCATTGTAACGATATCAGGGTTTACAACCATGCCGCAATCTACGGCACAATGCACCGTCAGAAGCTTAACTTGTCCATATTCAACTTTAAGTTCAACTAGTTGCGCAACATAAGAGCCGAAAGACTTATGCACAGCGATACCTTGGTGGACATCTTTAGGCAGCGTACGCCCCCACCCACCTTTTTCTGCAACCAGGTTCAACACTTTAAGTAGTCGCGGTGAATTACCTAAATACTGTTTGCGGAACTGATATGCATCTAGTCCAGCTGACTGAGCTAACTGATCAATTGCACTCTCCACAACGAAAGCGTTAAATGAGTGGCCAACTGAACGCCAGTAGCTTATCGGTACGCCAGCATCGGCCTTGATATGCTTAACACTGATATTTGGTATCGTATAAGGAAAGTCGGCAGCACCTTCATAAGGCGAAGTATCAGCTGGAGTGATTGGCGTTCCCTCGGTCATTAGCCCGGCATGCCCCAGCATTGGGTACATAAACTCAGGCGCCCAAGGAAACATAGCTGGTGAAGCGTCCCATACATACCAATCCATAATCTTGGGCACGACAATTTGATGCTCCCAGGCGACAGGTAGGCCTTTAGTGTCGAGCGCAGCCCGAACCTTGTGCAAACTTGCTGGTCGAAATAAATCGTGCTTGATATCTTCTTCTCTGGACCAAACCAGTTTAATTGTCAGTCCGGTTTTTTCCGCAACCTCAGCAGCCTCGGCAATATAATCTTGACTTAAGCGTCTACCGAAGCCACCCCCTAGAAACTGGTTATGAATAGTTACATTGTCCAGATCGATATTGGTCGCTTTTGCGACTGCAACTTGTGCTACGTCAGGGGCTTGAGTTCCAGCCCATACTTCCGCCTTCCCCTTGCTAACCCTTGCAACGGCATTCATTGGCTCCATGGTGGCGTGAGCAAGAAAAGGCGCTGTAAACTCAAACTCTTCTATATGGCCATCAGCCTCGAGAAGCTCCGCTGTATCGCCGTCTTGACGAATAGATTTGCCGGAATCATTTGCAAGCTTATCCAGATATAGGTTGCTGATTGCATCACTAGTTTCAACACTCTCTTCACTAAATGCCCACTGCGCCTCTAGTACTTTTGATGCTTTCCTTGCTTGCCAATAGGAGTTTGCGACGACAGCTATACCACGGGAAACCTCAAGAACCGAGACAACACCTTTCTGCTGAAGAGCGACTTCGATATTCGCAGACTTAAGTTTGCCCCCATATTTCGGAGCCCGCTCTACAACGCAGTATTTAAGATCCTGCAATTCAACATCGATTCCATAAGCGCTTTCCCCTTTTACCTTTGCAGCTGCATCAAGTCGAGCGTCGAATTTCCCTATGTACTTGAATTGAGCCGGTTCTTTTACCTTTATTTCCTGCGGTAAATCTTGCTGAGAAGCTAGTTTAGCCAAAGCACCAAAACTCACTTTTTTGCCGGTAGACTTAACGCTGACATAAGCATTACGGCACTCTAAGTTATCTTGTGGTAACGCAAATGCTTCTGACGCTGCTTGTAGCAATAAAGTCCGTACAGCAGCCCCTGCCTCGCGAATCTGGCTCCAACTGCTTGAAAGACTGTTACTACCCCCGGTTAGCTGCAAGCCATAATCCGGGTTGCGATAAGCTGCGTTTGCCCCGGCAAAAACAACCTGAATAGTATCTGGTGAGGTATCTAGCTCTTCAGCCAGCAGCGTTGTAATACCCGTGTAAGTGCCCTGACCCATCTCTACTCTATCTAAAGTGAAGATCACAGAGTTATCTGGCCGTATCTCGAGCCAGGCATTAGCCAACCAGCTACCAGTATTTGATAGTTCATTGTTTCTTAGCGTACTGCAGCCTGGCAATGTTATCGCCACGCTAAGGCCGCCAGCAGCGCCTAAACCAACTTTAAGAAAATCCCTACGATTTATCGCTGTATCAGGTAAAAGCTCTTTAGATTTGTTCATGAGATTAGAATGCATTATGAGCGCTTCATACCTTTGCTTTGTAGGATAGATCGGCAGCAATTTGCTGTGATGCAACAGTGTCTTTAATGGCAGCCTTGATTCGGGAATAAGTACCGCAGCGACAAAGGTTACCGGACATCGCATTGTCAATATCTTCATCACTAGGGTTTGCATTAGCTTTCAAGAGCGAGGCTGCGGACATAAGCTGTCCAGGCTGACAATAACCACATTGCGGTACGTTATGTTTAATCCAGCTTTCTTGTAGCGGGTGCAACTGACCATCTTTACTGGCCAATCCTTCAATGGTAGAGATATTTTGGCCTTCCACTGACGAAACAGGGGTAATGCAAGAGCGAATGGCGACACCATTAAGATGAACAGTACACGCTCCACACAAACCCGCACCACAACCAAACTTGGTGCCCTTTAGACCAACCTCATCACGAATCACCCAAAGGAGTGGCGTATCTGGCTCGACGTCGATTGATATGGGCGCGCCATTAATCTTGAGTTTCATTCTGCCTCCTAGCTAGAAAGCTTTGTCTGGCCAAAGCTATAGATAGTTTTTATAGAAATAGTTGAACTTAGTAATGCTAATTATTTTTTATACTTCTTAGGGCAAGAAGTATTTTAAATGCGATCAAAACACGGCCAGCGCCGAACGTAAGATCTTATTATTTTTTTAACGTCTAGATGCTAACACCCAAGTAACTTAGAGTCACTTACACTTTATTAAGATTTGTTGACTCAACGTAGTCCGTGACGCTCTCTATTATTTTGTTTAGCAGTGTCACCCTTGCGAAGCATTACGTAGACTGCACCAGTGCCGCCATGCTGCGGTTGAGCAGAATGAAAGGCTATTACCTGGTCTAGTTGAGGAAGCCAAATCGCTAAATGGCTCTTTAACAAGGCAAGTTTGTCAGGATTTCGATCTCCCTTCCCATGTAAAATAATAACTGCTCTAAGCTCGTACCTGGAGCACTCATCAATAAAGCGGAATACTTCGCGCCTTGCTTGTTCAACGGTCATTCGATGTAAGTCCAAACGTGCATCTAATTCATAGCGCCCCATCCTTAGTTTTTTATACACACCGTGCTGGACACCATCGCGCTTATAATCAAGTATGTCATTTGATTTCAGCATAGGCACTTCGGTGGAGGCTAGAGGATCTACGGTAAGTTTATCGGCAACGGCAAGTTTGCGCCTAACACGCTTTCCTGGTGTTTCTTCCTCTACTTTGTTTGAAGAAATTTTGCTACTTTCAAAACGAGTAACTCCCTGCATTTCTTCTGCAAATAACTCATCATCACTCATTGCCGTACTCACTCATAACCAATTCTGACCCAAAAATACTATTATAAAACCTAGGATTCGCCAAGTGCAGTTTGCACACTTTCCAAGTTCTTATTCGTATTAAA
>NZ_LWGE01001821.1:0-1108 GCF_001635315.1 Oleiphilus sp. HI0123 | reverse complement strand
TTGGCTGTTTCATTTATTTATTCTTTTCTACACTTGGCAGGCTAAGAGATATAAACGTTAATCCAGTTTGGGGGCTTACTTATTTTTTGCCAGGCCTAGCTATTCCACTCACAATATTTTTGCTCCTTATACCTGGCACCAAGGGGCCAAACAAATATGGTGAAGAGCCAAGTTTGAAAAAACCTAAGCTAGATAAGATCCGAGAAATAGCTTCTCATAAGACACCGACGCAAATTGAAGCGGATCGAGTAGAATCGAACAAAGTTGATAAAGAAAATACTGATTTATTGCGTTGCCAGCATGATGTTATAAAGGAAAAGCTTAAGGCTCAAGAATTATGCAAGGTTTTCAAGAACACAATCGGAAATAATAAGAGAGGTTCCAAAATCTTGTTTGTTGGTTTTGATCTATCATTATCAAAATACTATATGTCCATTGCAAAAACGGGTACGCCAAAAGCAGAAATTAAAAAGCAATATTTTCTGAGTTATCAGTTAATGTCAAAAGCCCTTTACGAACAAACGGGTTTACTTATTACCGAGGTGGCTGACCTGAGCACATAACCAGGCCAGCCAGCATCGCTCCCTGCGGTCGCTGGACCTCGTTTCACTCGGCCGCTGCTGGCGGCGTTATATGCAAAATCAGACTCTGCGCTAAGGGAATAAAATGAGAAAAGTTGGTGGTTATTTGCTAGCTGGTTTAGGTGCAGTTTTGGTTTTATTTGGTGCACTTGGTTTTATCGAAACCGGTTACTTTTTACTGACATCTGAGTCTTCCGCGTACGATGTAGGTTTTATTTTTGGCCGCTGTACGGTTTTAATTATTGTTATGGTGCTAGGTTATCGAGCACTTAAAAAATCCAAATCACTTACAAGCGCAATAGCTATCTCAGAGTAACCATGGATATAGTAAATAAATCTACACAAAAGCATTTCTGGTTATCATTTCTAATTGCCAGCCTTGTATCGGCTGCTGCTTATCAGTGGTTATTAATATTAATGGGTGTTTGGGTTTTCTTTATTATGGGCGGTGTTACATTTATTCGTTCAGTTAACCAAAAAGTCTTTTCAATTTTGTGGGGCATGTTTTTTGGTTTAACATTCGCGTT
>NZ_LWGE01001820.1:0-1725 GCF_001635315.1 Oleiphilus sp. HI0123 | reverse complement strand
GAATCAGCAGATACTTGATGCAGCTTTGAGNCTGGCGGAGTTATATCGCGCAGAGCTGCATATTGTTCATATCTGGCACCTTGCGGGTGAAGGGTATCTTAGTACTTGGGGGCGGCGCAGTGACTTCGAGGTCGGAGCTATGGCAAGAGAAGAAAAGCACTCTAGGAAAGAGAGAGTTGACGCCCTAACGGGGCATGCTAAGCGGCGTATTCGAGAGATACATTTAGTTGAGGGGCAGCCCAAGAATGAAATACCCAAATTCGTCGATGATCAGTCAATTGATATCTTGGTGATGGGGACTGTGTGCCGTTCAAATGTTGCTGGCATGATCATAGGCAATACCGCAGAGTCTATTTTGGGTAAGGTCAATTGCTCAGTGCTGACTTTGAAGCCAGAAGGGTTTGAGTCTCCTGTTGTTAAATAGTGAGTGATTCAATACCTTATTAGATAGGACACTTAAGATGAAAAATGACACTGAAAGTATTTTGATTTCTCGTATTTATGTCTTGGTTCGGTACTGCGTCCGGTTACTCTCAATATTGATGGCTGTCGTTATTGTGATGGGCGTTATTGATGTTGGCTGGACACTGTATCAAAAGCTCATAACACCGCCGCTGTTTATACTCACTATCTCTGATATGTTGGCAACGTTTGGGGCGTTCATGGCAGTCTTGATTGCCATTGAGATCCTTATCAATATTACCGTCTATCTACGTGATGATGTGATTCATGTAAAGATTGTGATGGCTACTGCCCTAATGGCGGTAGCGCGAAAGGTGATTATTCTGGATTACAAAGAGGTTCAACCAGAGTATGTTTATGCCACCGCAGTACTAGTCTTCGCGATGAGTGTGGGATACTGGGTAGTTCATAAACTACCTGAAAAATCACAGTAGATCATTGACTCTAACTATCCTGAGCGGAGGGGTAAATTCGTATAGTTATTTTGTGACCTGATTTTTAAAGGTGTTTTCGCGGAGAGAGGATACGGTGTCTTGATTAAAGGTTTTGTTGCAGCGTCAAAAGCAGACTGCGTCAGCGATTCACCCAGTCAGGGTTGATCGATCTGCAGCCTGTTGTTGCTAGAGGTTAAACAACCAGTTTGGCTTCATTGGCCTCTTCAGTAACGTCGAGCAAGGGAGTAGCTCTGCGAACTCGATTATGTTTTTTGAGCTTACGAAACAAGGTCTGGTTTACTTTTTGTAATGCATCTACAAATGCTTTCTCTGTGCTGTCTCGTTTAGTAGTAATAAGAATCGACGGGAGCCCGAACAGTGTAACCTTAACTTTGCATTGTTTATCAACGCCGCCTTTTGGGCCATTCACATCTTCTAGGTTAACGTTGATTCGTTGAATAGACCCTGCAGCCTTTCGATACATTCGTCCTAATCTTCGCTCAAGGTCGAATCTAACGCCAGGGCTAATAAAAGCTGTTCGTGTGTTGACTGAGATGTTCATATTACTCTCCTATAAGCTTGAATAGATGCCTACCAAAATCGGTATGACCATATATGCACGATCTATTTTGAATAAAATTGGTGATATAAAAAGCAGATAAAAATTTACTGGATGCTCGTTAAAAACATACTATTTGAAATTCAGATATTTTTTATAGGTCATAGATCCCAGCATCTTGTGGTTGACGGAAAGGTTGAAGTAGATATTTGCTGGTATATTGGTGCTCATGGTAAGTATTTCTCACCTATACTGTTTAAGGGAAATACT